>NZ_WIWL01000203.1:0-30093 GCF_009600105.1 Pseudomonas sp. FSL R10-0056 | reverse complement strand
GATGCGCCGTTGCAGGTCGCTTGAGTCCGGTGCCAGCAGCTCGGCCGCGGCCGAAGGCGTGGGCGCGCGCACGTCTGCCACGAAGTCGGCGATCGAGACATCGGTTTCGTGACCCACGGCACTGACGACAGGGGTAACGCAGGCATCGATGGCGCGAGCCACGGCTTCTTCGTTGAAACACCACAGGTCTTCCAGCGAGCCGCCGCCGCGGGCCAGGATCAGTGCGTCAAAGCCCCGTGCATCGGCCAGCTTGAGGGCACGGACGATTTGCGCCGTGGCTTCGCGGCCTTGAACGGCGGTGGGGATCAGGGTCAGTTCGACTTGTGGCGCACGGCGGCGGAACACGCTGATGATGTCGCGAATCACCGCGCCGGTGGGCGAGCTGACAATACCGATGCGCTGCGGGTGAGCGGGCAGGGCGACCTTGCGTTCGGGGCTGAACAGGCCTTCGGCGCCGAGCTTTTCCTTGAGTGCATCGAAGGCCAGGCGCAGTGCGCCGTCGCCGGCGGGTTCTACAGTGTCGAGGATCAACTGGTAATCGCCACGGCTTTCAAACAGCGAGACCTTGCCGCGCACCTTGACCGCCAGGCCATCCTTGAGCGCCTGACGAACCCGCGCAGCGTTATTGCGAAACAGCGCACAACGCACCTGGGCGCCGCTGTCCTTGAGGGTGAAATATACGTGGCCAGAGGCCGGGCGGGCGAGGTTGGAGATTTCGCCTTCTACCCAGATATTGCTGAACACGTCTTCGAGCAGCACCCGCGCCCGGCCATTGAGCTGGCTGACGGTCAGGACTTCCCGGTCGAGATTGAGTCTTGCAAAGGGGTCTTTAATCATGCGGGTCATCATAAGGGCGGATTGTTATCACTGCACCTGTCTGATAGAAGTCTGCGCACTAAAAACAAGGAAGCAGAGCAATGGATTTGCCGTTTAGTGGTGGTGAGTGGGTGCTGCTGGAGCTGGCCATTGCCCTGGCCTATATCGTCTTTGGTGTGGCCGGGTTCGGCACGGCGCTGGTGGCCGGGCCGATCCTGATTCTGTGCCTGCCGCTGTCGAAAATCATCCCGCTGCTGGTGCTGCTGGATTTTGTGGCGGCCTTTGGTAACTGGCTGCCGTCGCGCCGGGATGTGGTGCGATCCGAGTTGCTGCGCTTGCTGCCGTGCATGGCGATCGGCTGTGTGGTGGGCGTGGTGTTTTTGCTGAACCTTAAATCCGACCTGTTGTTGCTGTTGATGGGGGTTTTTATCACCGCTTACGCCTTGTACAGTTTGGCGGTGAAGGTGAAGCCGGCACGGCTCGCTGCCGGTTGGGCCATCCCCACGGGTATCACCGGCGGGTTGTTTGGTGCGCTGTTTGGCAGTGGCGGTTTTTTGTATGCGCTTTATCTGAATGCCCGCTTGCCCAAAGACGCTGCCCGCGCCACCCAGAGTGCGTTGATCAGTTGCAGCACCGTGGTGCGTCTTACGTTGTTCGTGCTTGCCGGTGTGTATGCCGATGGCGAGCTGTTGTTGCTTGGCGCCTGCCTGTTGCCGGCGATGGCAATGGGACTGTGGGTTGGCCGCCGGCTGACGCGCAAATTGTCCCGCGAGGCGTTTGTGCGGCTGGTAACGTGGCTGGTGCTGGCCAGCGGCATTGCGCTGATTGCGCGTTACCTGAGTTAAACTGCGTGGCTGAACCCTGTAGTCGCTCTTATCCATATGTGCCGTACCCCATGAACTCGCAAAGCATCATCGTTCCAAAAATCTCCACCTTGCCGGTGCATGAGCCGCGTGCCCTGGCCATCGTGCGCTGGCTGGTGCGCAAGAACATCATCGAAGAAGAGCTCACCACCTGCGGCCGTACTGGCAATGGCATGGCCTACGCCATCGCCCCCGGTGCCCGTGAAGTGGTGCTGTACCCCGAGGCGCTGCCTTTCGGGCAGCCGGTCAATGGCCTGGAGATCATCACCAAGCGCTGCATCTACACACCGGCCAAAGGTTTTCTTGAAGAAGCCGGTTGCGCCGAGTGCCGCAAGGAAGTGGGCGAGGCACTGTTTGAAAGCCTCGAAGACTGGATGCCGGGGCGTACCGACAACTTCATCTGTCCGCTGTGCGCCCACGAAGACGACATCAACGGTTTTCTGTTTTTACAGCCGTGTGCGTTTTCCAACCTTGGGTTTATTTTCAATAACTGGGCCGAGGCTGGATTCAAGCAAAGCTTTCTCGACGAGTTCGCCGACTGGCTCGACCAGCCGGTGGCGTGGGTGAAAGTCGAACTCTGAGGTGAAAATTCCGTAGCAGCTGCCGAAGGAACGAGGCTGCGTTCGATTGCGAAGCGATCGTAAGTCCGGGGCACGCGGTTCAGCTGAAAAAACGCGTGCTATGGATTTACGACGGCTACACCGCCGGACGCAGCCTTCGGCAGCTGCTACGGTTCAATTTCTGCCTTCAAAGTCAGCTAATCATTGGCCCTTAGCGCAAAACTCTCTAAAGGTTTCCGTTGAGAGATCCAGGGGTTTTGAGTACAATGGCGCGCTTCCATTTTCCCGCTCGGGAGCCCCAGCGATGCTGCGTATCAGCCAAGAAGCACTCACATTCGATGACATCCTTCTCGTCCCCGGTTATTCCGAGGTTCTCCCGAACGAAGTCAATTTAAAGACTCGTTTGACCCGTGGCATTGAACTGAATATTCCGCTGGTTTCCGCTGCAATGGACACCGTAACTGAAGCCCGTCTGGCAATCGCCATGGCTCAGGAAGGCGGTATCGGTATCATCCACAAGAACATGACCATCGAGCAGCAAGCTCACGAAGTTCGCAAGGTCAAGCGTTTCGAAGCCGGCGTGGTTAAAGAGCCGATCACTATCGAGGCTGATGCCACGGTACGTGAGCTGCTTGAGCTGACCCGCCAGCACAATATCTCCGGCGTTCCGGTACTGCACAATGGCGACCTGGTCGGCATCGTGACATCCCGTGACGTACGCTTTGAAAACCGTCTGGAAGCTACCGTTCGTGACGTGATGACGCCTAAAGAGCGTCTGGTTACGGTCAAGGAAGGCGCCGACAAGGAAGAAGCCCGCGAGCTGTTGCACAAGCACCGTATCGAGCGCGTGCTGATCGTCGACGACAACTTTGCCCTCAAGGGCATGATGACCGTTAACGACATCGAAAAAGCCAAGGCTTACCCGTTGGCCAGCAAGGACGACCAGGGTCGTCTGCGCGTAGGCGCTGCGGTCGGTACCGGCAAGGACACCGCTGATCGCGTGGCCGCCCTCGTGGCTGCCGGCGTTGACGTGGTGGTAGTCGACACCGCTCATGGTCACTCCAAAGGCGTGATCGACCGCGTTCGCTGGGTCAAGCAGAACTTCCCTGAAGTTCAGGTCATTGGCGGCAACATCGCCACTGGCGCTGCTGCCCTGGCCCTGGCTGAAGCCGGCGCTGACGCAGTTAAAGTCGGTATCGGCCCGGGCTCGATCTGCACCACCCGTATCGTTGCCGGTGTTGGCGTTCCGCAAATCAGCGCGATTGCCAATGTGGCCGCTGCCCTTGAAGGCACTGGCGTACCTCTGATCGCCGACGGCGGCATCCGTTTTTCGGGTGACCTGTCCAAGGCCATCGTTGCCGGTGCTTCCTGCGTGATGATGGGTTCGATGTTTGCCGGTACTGAAGAAGCACCGGGCGAAATCGAGCTGTACCAGGGCCGTTCGTACAAGGCTTACCGCGGCATGGGTTCGCTGGGTGCGATGTCGCAATCCCAGGGCTCCTCTGACCGTTACTTCCAGGACTCCTCCGCGGGTGCCGAGAAGCTGGTGCCGGAAGGTATTGAAGGTCGCGTGGCGTACAAAGGCTCGCTGACGGCGATTATTCACCAACTGATGGGCGGTCTGCGTTCTTCGATGGGTTACACCGGCTGTGCCGACATCGAACAAATGCGTACCAAGCCCGAGTTCGTGCGTATCACCGGCGCTGGCATGGCTGAATCCCACGTCCACGACGTGCAGATCACCAAGGAAGCACCCAACTATCGCGTAGGTTGATAGTGGTCGCACCCGGGTTCACACCCGGGTGCGATACGAATTAAGTCACCGGGGCTGTTTGATTCAGCCCCGTGTCGTTTCTGAAATTAATCGAGATTTTGTCATGGCCCTCGACATTCACGCTCACCGCATCCTGATCCTGGACTTCGGTTCCCAGTACACCCAGCTGATCGCCCGCCGCGTGCGCGAAATCGGCGTTTACTGCGAACTGCACCCGTTCGACATGGACGACGCAGCGATCCGCGAATTCGCCCCTAAAGGCATCATCCTGGCCGGTGGCCCGGAGTCGGTACACGAAGCCGGCAGCCCGCGCGCCCCACAAGCTGTATTTGACCTGGGCGTACCGGTTTTCGGTATCTGCTACGGCATGCAGACCATGGCCGAGCAACTGGGCGGCAAGGTTGAAGGTTCCGAGCTGCGCGAGTTCGGTTATGCCCGCGTCGACGTGGTTGGCAAAAGCCGCCTGCTGGACGGCATCGAAGACCATATCGATGCCGACGGCCTGTTCGGTCTGGACGTGTGGATGAGCCACGGTGACAAGGTCACCAAAATGCCGTCCGACTTCCACATTCTGGCCAGCACTCCAAGCTGCCCGATTGCCGGCATGTTCAGCGACGAGCGCGGCTACTACGGCGTGCAGTTCCATCCGGAAGTGACCCACACCAAACAGGGTGGCCGCATCCTGTCGCGCTTTATCCTCGACATCTGCGGCTGCGAAGCCCTGTGGACGCCGTCGAAAATCGCCGAAGACGCGATTGCCAACATCCGTGCCCAGGTTGGTACCGACAACGTATTGCTGGGCTTGTCCGGCGGCGTTGACTCCTCGGTAGTAGCAGCTTTGCTGCACAAGGCCATCGGCGACCAGTTGACCTGCGTATTCGTGGACAACGGCCTGCTGCGCCTGCACGAAGGTGAGCAAGTGATGGCCATGTTCGCCGAGAACATGGGCGTCAAGGTGATCCGCGCCAACGCTGCCGACCAGTTCCTGAACAACCTGGCTGGCGAAAGCGACCCGGAGAAAAAGCGCAAGATCATCGGCCGTACCTTTATCGACGTGTTCGATGCCGAATCCTGCAAGCTGGAAAACATCAAGTACCTGGCCCAGGGCACCATCTACCCGGACGTGATCGAGTCGGCTGGCGCCAAGAGCGGCAAGGCTCACGTCATCAAGTCGCACCACAACGTGGGCGGCCTGCCGGACGAAATGAACCTCAAGCTGGTTGAACCGCTGCGTGAGCTGTTCAAGGACGAAGTCCGTCGTCTGGGTCTGGAACTGGGCCTGCCGTACGACATGGTCTACCGTCACCCGTTCCCGGGCCCGGGTCTGGGCGTGCGCATCCTGGGTGAAGTGAAAAAGGAATACGCCGACATCCTGCGTCGTGCTGACCACATCTTTATCGAAGAGCTGCGCAAGGCTGACTGGTACCACAAAGTGAGCCAGGCATTTGTAGTGTTCCAGCCGGTTAAATCGGTTGGTGTTGTAGGCGATGGCCGTCGTTACGCCTGGGTAGTTGCCCTGCGTGCCGTAGAAACCATCGACTTCATGACCGCGCGTTGGGCTCATCTGCCTTACGAACTGCTGGAAACCGTCAGCGGCCGGATCATCAACGAAATCGAAGGCATCTCCCGCGTAACTTATGACGTGTCGAGCAAGCCGCCGGCAACGATTGAGTGGGAGTGAGGTTTGTTTTCAACTATCTGATTTTATTGTAAAAAATAAGAATTGATAGTGATCTTTACTACGTCATCAATGGCGTTTTTAATGGCGCCCATCGTACGTATGTGAGAGAGCTACATCGATACCATGTCCCGGACAAGGAATGCCGGCATGGTATCGAGAGCGCTTAGCAGCGCAGATGTCAGCAATAACTGTTTGCCCATCTCCCCCTATGGTGTTGGCGTGTGTTTTGAAGAACTTTACGCGCAGCATTCAACCCGCGCAGATTTCCGGCTAGAAGTTATCAATCGCGTTGCACATCGACACCTTCCCTGCTGGCTGCGGTTGGACCATCGCCCACTGCTTGCCGCCCGCCTCCAATTCATCCAGCTGGAACGAACAGTCCGCCGACATGGTGGCCTGCACCATGTAGTCCACGCCAGGCCGAGGCACAAAGGTCATGGTCTTGGCACACTGCAGCCAACACCAATGCTGTGCCATACAGTCCGTTGCGTAGATTGTTCATTCCCTGTGTCCTTTTGGTGATGGATTAACGGCGGCCGTCGCACACCGGCGATTCGCCAATACGACCGAGCTTGCACATGTCCAAGTTATCTTTGCGTTTGTAGCCTGCGTCTTTCATGCAATAGAAGTTCAGTAACCTCACATCGATTGGCGACCTGTCTCCCGCGCCATCAACATTGGTATATCCGCACGCACGCATCGCAGCAATGATCCCGGTCTGCGATACGCCCTCCTTGTACCATTTTGTGTAATCAGGAGCCGGCGGTTGAAATCCCCTTCCCGTGCAGCCAACCAGTAACACAGCGCAAAAACTCAGCAATAGGCTCCTCGTGAACATTGCGTTCTTCCTTATGGGTTGACTCGGATAAGTGTGAGACGCCGTAGGGTGAGTTGCTCTTGAAGGGCTTGCAAGCGGTCCCGCCACCCTCATAGCGGTTATGCACTGTTTGATTGCCGTCCAGTACGTCAAGTCATTCCCATAGACGAGCGTGTTTCAGCTTATGAAGCATTGGTCCATTTACCAGCATTTCACTGACCGTGACTCCTGGTCTGCGAGTACTTTCAAGCATTGGATCTTGAGTCAATATGGGATAAGTGCGGTATTGGCAGACGGGTCAATTCCCCAGCCGATCACTACATCGCATGAATGATGCAGTGCTCGTGAAAACAGGTTTTCGTCTATGGTGTTTTCGTGGTATCAGCAGAGATGATCAAAATAAAACTATGATTTATATTGGTTTTTTAAGATTGTTTATGTTCGAGTGGGAGTGACCCCTTGTAGCTAATATCCAAAAGCCCGCGTGATAGTGGGCTTTTGATTTTTTGAGGATACAGCTGCTTAGTCGATTTGAGGTCTGCCGTACTTGAGGATCACATAGGCTTCCTTGTCTGGATCGAATGGTAGTCGCATTGTGGGCTTTTCATCGATCCAGTCAGCGTCTGTGCCCTCGATACTGATTGCCAAGAAAAGGGGCTGCATTTCCGATAGCACTGCGTTCCACTCAGAGAGACAGTCCGTGATCCCGGGGTGCCAGTTGTTTTCCACGGTCTGAAGCTTCTCAATGAGTGAGGCAATCATGTGCTGCCTCTGGTCACCGTCGAGGCATTCGACGGCATAACCTACTAAAGCGTAATCCAACTCACACCGAGAGATCTTAATGAGGCTGTCAGCAGTCCCGTTCAGACCGTACCCCCAGCACATCCAACGCTGAAAAGCAAAATTCCACAAAGCTTTGCGCTTCTTGGCTATGGCCCTGTCCCGGAAGGCCCGGAGACATTCTGCGACTGAAAATCGGGTCTGTTGACCAGACCAGTGCAGGCTAATCGCATCAACGTAGGCTTGAAGGGCAGTATCGTTCGCATCAGCAAGAGCGCAACCGAGAGGCGTCTGTAATTCTGGAAATCGCGAAGGAAATAAGTTGAACACGTGCATCCAGGCAGCCCAGCGCGGCTTATCTTTCGAGACATTTTCCAAGATTTGGACCAGAGACTTCTTGGAATCTTCACTGAGCGGCTCGCGGTTAGACCTAAGCGACACAGATATGTAAGTCGTTGCGAACTGGACATGAGGGTTGGTCGATCTAGAGCCGAGGCGTAGTGCTGCATTGGGGGGGAGCGATAGCACGACGCTCATGACCGGTGCGGTCTGCCGCAGACCCGAGATGGCCTGCACCAAGCGTTCTGGTGCAAATCTGTCGAGACATTGGGCAGTCTGCGCAATGGCAATGCTCGGAAAAAATCCATCCTCGATCAGTCGCCAGCCTTGTGCGATTCCGATCCAATCGCTTTTGGCATCAGCTTTTTCAAACTTTTCGACCGCTTCCAACTCCCAGATTGGAGGCGCTAAGCCCTTAGTTGTGAAGCTCATCGTCAGGCCCTCAATGACTCTCTCGAGCGAAGCGAGTAGTCCATCGTTGGGCCTGAAGTCATCTGGCACGGTGCTCCAGAAATTCGCCTCCATCGTTGTGAACTGTCCGACGACGAAGAGGGCGACCAGCCGGGTACGGCTCGGATCAGCGCTTACGTTCCAATCGGCGCCTTCTTGGATGATCCACCGAAGCAGGCCGGTGAGTTTGTCGAAGTCCTCACCGCTCGGAGGCTTGCCGCGTCGGACCAACTCGACGAAGGAAAATTGAGATCGGATCGCGTCAAATAACTCGTTGCAGGCATCCCAATCAGAAATTGCATGAAACGGATCGGATTGCGCTTCGATTGCCGCAAGAAGAGAGTTGGGGACTTCGACCGCCCCAGGTCGCGTAGCTTCCGCCATAGCCGAGAGAAGAACATCCGCAGCGTTCATGACGGCCTCCTCCAAATTAGATGATCCTGTCCGCCGAGTAGCTCCCAAAGGTCGGTGAAGGCATCCACCACAAGCTGAGCATTGTCGACCTTCTGCAGGATGTGATGCGCCGTGCCCACGGAGTTTACCGAGGTGCCGAGCGACCAAGCCATTGCCCCATCTGGGCCGGATGGAAAGATCAGGAACCTATCGTGGAAGTCCCAGCCCGCCGCGCCCTTCTGTACTCGAAGTTCGAGTTTCAGGCCCCGCCAGTTGCTTTGACATTCATCAAGTGTTTGGCGGATTTTGTCGCTAGGGCCGGCTTTGGACGTCGTCAGACCGCGAAGGTCCACGCCTTGATAGGGGCAGTAAAACAGCGTTTCAAGTATCTCGTTGGCTGAAAGATATGGGTCCCACAGCCACGCGCCTTTTTCGCCGTAGGCAATGATTAGCGCGCGAAGGTCATCCAATGCCTTTCGGCGGCCTGCGTTTTTATCACCACGTGTCGGACGGTATTGAACAAAGCGGCGCTCGGCGGCGAGCCGATTGGCTTGCTCTGCGTACATCCGCTTCGCTGTCCATCCCCCGTTGTCGTCCGGCTGCGGGTCGCCGACGATACTGTGATTTGAAAAGGCAGTCATACCGACGCGTCGAGAGTCCCAACTGCCATCCGGTTTTTTGACCGAAAAGGTGCGTGGCTCCGGATCGGGTGAACGCATGTTGAATGAAATGGTAGAGATAAAAGAGCCTGCGCCGGAGGCGACGAGGAGCGTGCTGCTCTGTTCGTCCCAGATGAAGCCCCGATGCAGCCCACGGCCAGCACGCATCGGGAGAGGGGTGATCCTTTCTTTTAGTCTTGCTGAAGCAAAGCCAGTGATGATGTCGTCGTGTTCCAATTCGCAGACTGCCATCAAGGGACGCGGGGAGGCCTTAGGATGCCAGGCATGTTCGACTTGAAAATCGCCATCTTGAAGCTTTTCGAATTTCGCCATCAGCACAGTGATCGGAAGCTGGACCGCCAAGTTGCCGAGCCGGTCTGACATTGTGGCCAATTGGAGCGGGATATATTTCTCGATCTCTGCCGATAGCTCTTGCAACCGGCGAGGATCTGCGAAGAGCGGCGTCAGGGGTTCTTTCTTATGATCGGTCCATTCAAATAGGTGCGAGCCGGTCCAGAAGTTGTTTTTGAGGAGTTTGTTCCATGGAACCGGCGCGCCATTGTCCGGCGGCACAAACTGTGCGGGCATCGGTAAAAGCTCGCCGATTTCGAGTTCATCGCCTGAAAGTTTCCATCCTTCCCCGGCCTCCAAAGCCGTGAGAGCCGGGATGAGCGTGCCGATCGCCACCGTGTAACGGCGGAGGCCAAAGCTCCAGCCATTGAGCGATTTGATTCGAATAGGTTTCGGCGTCAAGAAGCAGGCAGCCGCTGGCTCGAGATCAGATTGTTCCTCGGCAATCAATAGCGTGAAGATATTGATAATACCGTCATGATCGGGTCGACTGGCGTACAGCTCTGTACATTCGACATGGGTATAAAACCCGAGCGTGCCGGGCGTGAGAAGCTGGGTGAGCTCCGGCAACGGAGAGCGAGGCTCGGGTGGCTCGTATCGGTCCATGAGGGTATCTGCCTGGGCTCAAAAACTCTCATTATGTTCCAATTCGAGTGCCAAGCGCCTCGCTTGATGCTGTGCAGGCGTTTGGCTGAGTTACGTGCTCAAGACAGATCTATGAAATCAGGTTTTCTTAACATGGTATTACTCGTGGCATGGATCAGAAGCATGGTAGTTAACGACTGATTTATAAGGATATTTATTTATTTCTGATAATAGAGTGGGAGTTAGCCTGAAGTTGGTATATGCGAACTTAGTCGTTTTCTGATGTATATAGGGCCCGCGAATTGCGGGCCTTATTTTTGCAAGTCTGTAGTGAGGCGAGTATTCCCATTGTTGTGAGCTGTGCCCAGCGTTGGCTTGATTTTGGTTAGCCTAAACCGGTGTGAGTACCTGGTTGCTAAATTCATGAGCGCTTATCTGCGGAGTTTGATCGCAGCGTAGTCATATATGCCTCGTAAGTTGGCGCTGTTTTCTAACTCCATCTTAAAGGCACTCGTCATGCGATAAGCTGTCATGGTTTATCGCGGGTTATTCGCGGGTGACAAGGTCAATGACTTCAACACCAAGAAGGTTTTTAATGGCAGTCGGGAAGCAGGAAATTTAGACTCCAATACTAGTAGTGCGCGGACATCCTTTATCTGCGAATGCGCAAGTAGTACTGCCTCCATCACAGTCCGGTATTTTACGCACTGGAACAGGCCTCTAGTGATATCGGGGACCGAAGAGATTGAGAGGGGGTTGTGTGCTACGAAATCCTTTAATTTCTTATGGTGCTCGCTTTCACCTCCTCCGACGATTTGACAAGCCAACTCAAGAGCGTGCGAGAAATCGGTTTCGGTCAGTTCAAGGTCTAAAGTTTTTAGGACCTTGTCCCATTGTGGAAAAGTAAAAACGTGATTGAGTTCGGCTTTGACAATTACCTGCTTCTGATGGCGGGGCAGAGTAGCGAACTCTTCTTCCTTAACTAAAAACCACCCGACCCCTTCACCAGGTAGGCCGGTGTTTTTATTGACTACCAGCGCTTGGATATCCGAGCAAAAGCCATTGCACTATCTCAGCTCTTTGGCCAGATCTAACCAAGCCATTGCAGCCGGAGGCAAATGCGCACCGGCACGCCAAGCGAGTGCAATATTCCAATCCGTGTGTGGCTCTTCAAGAGGTACTAGAGCGATGCCCGCATGTTTATGTTTTTGCGCAAGCATTCGCGGTAAAAATGCCACCCCTAAACCTGCAGCTACCAGGTCGGCGATGAAATCAATCTGCCCGCTGCGGGCCGTCACCCGGGGCACAATCCCTCTTCGATCACAAGCGGCCATAATTAATGCGTTAAGCGCAAACCCCTCATCAAAGAGGATGAATGGCGAATCCGCCAGATCACTGAAGTTCATTCGCTTGCGTCGCGAAAGCGAATGGGCGCTAGGCAGCACAACCACTAAAGGCTCGTTGCGCACTTCCTGATAAGCGAAAGTTTCATCGATCGGAATCAGTAGTGCTGCCAAGTCCACCTCTCCGGCCTCCAGGCACTCACACAGTTTCTTACTACCGTGCTCTATCAGTTCTATATTCACCATCGGATAGCGGCTGCGATAAGTAGCAAACATCTCAGCGAACAATACCCCGGAGCCTACAGGCGGCAAGCCGATCCGCAGCGTACCGCCCTTCAGGTCGCGCAGTTCATTGATCTCTGCGATCAGATCGTTCCGCTCTGCGAGTAATACCAGTGCGCGCCGATAGGCAATCTCACCTGCGGCCGTCAACTCGCTTTTATGGCCGATACGGTTCAGCAGTGGCGTACCTAGCTCATCCTCGAGCGTCCTGACTGCCTTGCTGACTGAGGACTGAGTCAAAGACACAACCTCCGCAGCTTGGGAGAAACCTCCCTGGCGCACCACTTCTACAAACACCCGCAGCGTTCTGAGATTCATGTGTATTCCAATAGCGACTCAATTCGAGTAGAAAAAGTTGTTTTTATCATACTCAACAATCCCTTATCGTGAAATTCACTCAGCAACGTCCTACGTCGCTGAAATTTTCTAGAGACCTAGGAGTTGTAGATAATGATTATTTCATCGGCATCCGACTATCGCGAAGCCGCGAGACGCAAATTGCCGCGATTTCTGTTCGACTACATCGACGGCGGCGCCTATGCCGAACACACAATGCGTGCCAATAGCGCTGACCTCGCCAGCATCAGCTTGCGTCAACGCATCTTGAGAAATGTTGACAGTTTGAGTCTCAAGACGACGCTCTTTGGAAAGGAACAGAGTCTGCCGATCATCCTCAGCCCCGTCGGACTGACCGGTATGTATGCCCGTCGTGGTGAAGTACAAGCGGCCAAGGCTGCGGCCACGAAAGGCATTCCCTTTTGCCTGTCCACAGTATCGGTCTGCTCGATTGAAGAGGTTAGTTCCCAGAGTTCGCAATCGATCTGGTTTCAACTCTATGTGCTCAAGGATCGCGGATTTATGCGTAATGCCCTAGAGCGTGCTCAAGCAGCCGGCGTTACCACGCTGGTGTTCACCGTAGACATGCCGACGCCAGGCGCTCGTTACCGTGATGCCCACTCGGGCATGTCTGGGCCACTCGCAGCTTCACGGCGCATCCTGCAAGCCACCACTAGGCCGGATTGGGCGTTTAATGTCGGTATCCTCGGTCGTCCGCATGATTTGGGCAACATCTCCAAGTACCTGGGCAAAGCCACCACCCTGGAAGATTATGTTGGCTGGTTAGGCAATAACTTCGACCCCTCTATCAGCTGGAAGGACCTGGAATGGATCCGCGAGTTTTGGAAGGGCCCGATGATTATCAAGGGCATCCTTGATCCACAGGATGCCAAGGACGCAGTAAGTTTCGGCGCTGATGGCATCGTGGTCTCCAACCACGGCGGTCGCCAATTGGACGGTGTGCTGTCCACCGCTAGGGCTTTGCCTCCCATCGCCGAAGTAGTGGGTGATGACCTGACGGTGCTGGTGGACTCTGGCATTCGTTCCGGGCTGGATGTTGTGCGCATGCTCGCCTTAGGCGCCAAGGCATGCCTGCTGGGGCGCTCGACGGTTTACGCTCTGGCCGCCGACGGACAGCACGGGGTAGAGAATATGCTGGATATCTTCTCGCAAGAAATGCGCGTGGCAATGACGCTCACTGGTGTTACCTCGATTGACAAGATCGATCGAACCGCATTGGTTCCAGTTGAGTAATGAAGGTTCGATCATGTCGCAATCACTGACCGTTAAGATGTTGGAAGCGGTACGCAATGTACCGATTGGCTACGTAGTGTGTGGTGGTGTTGTCTGTACTGTGCCGGCGCTCCTCGCGGCTCGCTTACACAACCCCTTGTTCTGTTGGTCAGCGATTGCCGCATTCTGGAGCTATCTGTCGATTCCGAGCGATAAGTCCCCAAAGGGTTGTATCTTCGGCCTGGTTTTCGGCATCACCGGCGCCGTGGCGTCAGGGCTAGGTGCTTGGACGATGGTATGGCCGCAACTGGCTATAGCACTGTCGGCCCTCTTTGCGTTTGCTGGCGCTTACGCCCAGGTTTGCGGCGCGCGCATTAGCATTCCCGCTTTGCTGACAGCGACGGCATTTGCGGTATCCACTGCATTCCCGGCAAAGGACTTTGCCCAGGGATTTGCTTATGCACGTTACTTTCTATATGGCAGCCTATGGGCTACAGGCTCCGCATTGCTGTTCCAATGGTGTCAGTACGACCAGCCTGATGCTGCAAAGCGGCCAGTTTTATGGTCGGCACTCAGAACAAATTTCACACCGAAATCTAACTTCTTTCTGCATGGGCTTCGCGTTGCGCTGTCGGGAGCACTGTCAGTTTGGTTGGTTCAATTGTGGTCGTTGCATTACGGATACTGGATGACCCTTACGGTGTTTCTGATCATGCAGCCCTACATGCATTCAACGTTGAGGATGTCTCTGGAGCGAGTCGGCGGCACCTTCTTAGGGGGAGCCATTGCTGCCGTTCTTGGTTACGCAATCCATGATCCGTTTTTGTTGGCTGCACTGATACTGCCTGTTTCTATTGGCACCCTGGCAGGGCGCTCTATGAGCCACATCAGCTATTTGATGTTCCTCACTCCACATTTCATACTGGTCGCGCAGGTTGGCCAGTCAGGAGGATCGGAGCTGGATTTGGTATTTCTACGAATGCTCTACAGCACCGGTGGTGCACTTTTAGCGATCATCGCTTCGCTTGTGATTTTTCCTCGCTGGCAAACGGCTGAGCCGTAGAGGACTAGGGGAGTGTTTCCTAGACCGCCGGTTTGAAAGCCCCTTCCCGTGCAGCCAACCAGTAACACCGCGCAAAAACTCAGTAATAGGCTCCGCGTGAACATGGCGTTCTTCCTCATGGTTTGACTCGGATGTTTGTAGGCCCTGATCGTGCCGTAGTCACGTGCGCCCTATCAAAGAGCGCTATACCCCCTCTACAGGTGCTTGTCATGCGATGAGAGGCGGGAGGGCTGAGCATCTAGAGCGTCGTTCGGGAATGGTTCTTTTCATGGTATGCCTTTTGTTTTGTTTGATAGTTATCTGCTTTTAAAGGTTTTATTGCGCTTGTTGATAATAGAGTGAGAATAATCGGTAGGCCGGCATAGTCCGGCACCCGTGAGCAAGAACACCCTGAAGCCCGCTTAATTGCGGGCTTTTGGCTTTTTGGGTCTGGCAAATTCTGGCAGCTTTGTGCATCGCCAGGCGCCGTGTTTAGGTGGCTTGGTAATGGACCCGCGCTGATTTCGGCTAGAAGTTATCCATCGCGTGACACATCGACACCTTGCCATCAGGCTTCGGTTCGACAGCGACCCATTGCATGCCGTCAGCTGAAAGCTCATCCAGCAGGAATGAACAGTCCGCCGACATCGATGCCTGCACCCGGTAATCCACCCCGGGCCGAGGTACGAAGGTCATCGTCCTGGCACACTGCCGGGCATATTGCAGGCGCCCCAGGTAATGGAGCGCGATCGGCTTGTTCGCCGGCACTACCAGCTCTGACGAGACCGAACCTGCCAACGAATAGATCGGCCCGGCAATGCCGAGGTTTTCACCGTTATGGTCGGGGAAGCCGGATTTCGCCGACGCCATCACCCCCGCGCCGGGCACATTCCAGTCGAGGCAGTCACGCCCCGGCACGGCGCGCACCAGGCCGTCGGTGAGCAGGCGAATACGGGCAGTCTCGCCGCTCTGTGGCGGGATGTAGCCGGTGGACAGCGAACGCACGTTTGCCACCTGGCCGCAGCCGCTGAGCGCTAGCAGAACGGCGGGGATTACAGTGAACAGTCTCATCAGGCAATCGACTCGCAGGGGCAGGTTAAGGCTGGCGGCAGTTCTGGCTGACTGACAGATGCGGCGCAGGTTCATAGGTCACGCGCTGCAAACCATCGGCGTCCTGGAACAGGAAGTATTTGACGCGACAGTCCTTGAACATCGCTGAGTAACCCTCGGCCCGGAAGCCTTGGCCATCGACCTGTTTGGTCACGGTATTGTTGCGGCTGACCACCGCGAGCACACTCTGATAGCTGTCGCCCATGTTTACCCCAGGCTCGCCGGTGATCGCGGCCGAGGAGGCGCAACCACCCATTGCTGCTGCCGCCAACACCAGTACGGTGCCGTACAGTCCGTTGCGTAGATCGTTCATTCCCTGTTTTCCTTTTGGTAATGGTTTACCGGCGGCCTTCGCATACCGGGGATTCGCCAATACGGCCTTGCTTGCACAGATCGAGTTTATCCCTGCGCTTGAACCCGGCGTCCTTCATGCAGTAGAACCGCGTCAGCACAACATCGATCGGCGAGGTGTCTCCCACGCCATCAAGATTGGTATACCCGCAAGCACGCATGGCGTTGTCGACGCCTGATTGGGTGACCCCCTTTTTGTACCATTGTGTGTAGTCCCCGGGTGGTGGTTGAAAGCCCCTTCCCGTGCAGCCAACCAGTAACACAGCGCAAAAACTCAGCAACAGGCTCCTCGTGAACATGGCGTTCTTCCTTGGGTTTTGACGCGGGTAGAGTGTGATGCGCCAACATCGTATAGGGAACTTTCATTCAACAAATGGTTCCATACTGTCCTTCACTCAGACTGTTCAAGGATCGAATGAAAACTTATCTGGCAGTTCCGTTAGCAATCACACTCGCCCTTGTGATGACCGGTTGCAGTAGCCGTAAGGCGGGTGATCTCACTTCAACGCCGGTCGTGCCACTGGTCATGAATGACCATCAAGCCAGCTTGACCTTCCGTACCATCGGCGGGGAGGGTGATCACCCTGTCAGTTACATGTACGGGTATTCCGACGGTCGAATGGATGACGCGGGTGATCGTGTTTATGACACTGCTTACTTCAAGCGCATACCGGCCTATCTGAAGCGAATTGGCGGTGGCACTGACAGCATCAGCAAGCTGGTCGATGCAGACAAAGTGGTGCACGTGGAAGGGACGGTCAAGGCCAAGCAGTTCACCTTCAACGGTATTCCAATGCCTACGCCGTTCGACAAAGAGCAGCCTGTTGCGCAGCAATTCACCCCGCAAGCCAAGAAGAATTACGTGGTTGAAACCGTGATCGCTGACACTTGGGTGATGAACGTGTATGAAGTTTCTCCAACCGGTGAACGCAAGACCGTTGGCGCTCACAAAAATGATGGCGCCGCAGACTGATAGTGCATGAAAGGCCTTGAGCCCGGCTTGATATAAAAAAGCGATCAACCTTTACTGTTGATCGCTTTTTTTGTGGTCGGCGTTCTGAATCATCAAACTTCCGACGCCAATTATTTGAACGTGGCAATTGCTCGAAATGGCAATTGAGCTTAGTTCGATTGATTCATACGCGTTATTAAAACCTCATCCATAAATAATACATGCCTCAACCAAAACAATTGGTTAGGCGTGCTGTTTTTGCTGTAGTCAAAATACTGACAATCAAAGCCAGTCGCATCCTCCCTATAAGTCGGTGATTTATCATGATCAAGATCATGGCCTTCTTGTTAATAGGAGTTGTCACTGCAGGATGCAACGGATTCGTGAAGCCCGACTTGTCGGGGCCGGTCAATGAAGCTTACTTTCCCGTCTTTTCAGGCTTTCCCATGCCGTATATGTACATGGCCTCGGCCGTGCAATGGAATGAGGACTACGCCGTCACCACTGGGCATACCCCGTTTATCCCCAACGTTGCATACCGTTGCAGCACACGCTGCGATCTGGTCTTTATCAAGCATAAAGCCAATGGCCACTTCCCGGCATGGCGAGCGCCGCAGGTGGGAGAGAGCATCACGGCCGTGGGCGTGAGCCCTTACCTTGTGACCACGACGGGTAAGGGCAAAGTGTATAAAACCCCCTTCAGCAATACCGAAGATCACAGCGGTGACCTGTATGCCATTCATGATGCCCCGCTGGTCAAGGGCATGTCGGGTGGGCCGGTGATCGCCAGTGACGGTTGCGTGGTGGGGATCAATGCCGGTTTTTATTCGACCAGCCTGAACAGTGCTATTACGTTGCCTGAGCTGAAGAGCGCGCAGAGAGTGAGCATTTTTATCCCGTATTCGATTGTTGCCCGCGAATGGGGGATGTTGCAGGCGCAGCTTGATGGGGGGCGTGGGTCGAAGTTTGCGGCCAAGTAAAAAAGCACCCTCACCCCGGAAGGTGAGGGTGCTTTTTTTGATGTCAGCGCCGCGCCACATCCGAAAAGTAGAACTTGTCCAGCGTATGCCGCGACTCGGTGTACTCGAACTGGCGCCCATCCTGTAGAAACGTCTGGTTGCTCACCACGATCACATGGCTCTGACCCTCCAGGTCCAGGTGCTGCTGGTCGTCCTTGCTGCGCGGCACCGCTTCGATGGTGCGCTGGGCATAGCTGATCTGCAGATTCAGGGTCTGCTCGATATAGGCATAGATCGAGTGCTCGGCAATGGCCTGATCCAGCCCCGGAATCAGGTCGCTGACAAAATGGTTGATGTCCAGAATCACCCGCTTGCCATCAATATGGCGCACGCGTTTGATGCGGGTTATCAGGCTGCCCGCTGCAACATCGAACTTCTCGCACAGTGCGCCTTCGAGCGGGAACCGGGTGAACTCCACCACTTCGGTACTGACGTTACCGCCCAGGCGCGGGTAGGTCTCTTGAAAGCTGACGATACCGCCCAGCTGGAACTCGATCGGGCTGGATGACAATACAAAAGTGCCCTTGCCGTGGATCTTCTGGGCAAATCCACGCTCCTGCAGTTGTTCAATCGCCTTGCGCACGGTTCCGCGGCTGGCCCCATAGCTGGCCATCAACTCGGTTTCGGACGGCAGGCGCGCGCCGCGGGCCAGGCGTTCAGTGGTGATACTGGCAAGCAGATCCGTGTAGATCTGATTGTATTTGGTCATGGCGAGGGCTCTATGCCGGTTGGGCTCGGGGCCCGGAACCTTAAGGGGTGGAGGGAAGGCAGCGCAAGTATGCGGCAGAAAAATCACTAACTCGTCTGTACCAGTTGTTGCTTTAACTCGTACAGACGAGTATTTTTTTGCTACGGCGTGCTGCCACAGCGACGCTCCATAATAAAAATTCAAGCGAGACCACGCATGAGCCACGACTATTCCCAGATCGCCCGCGAGCTGCTGCACAGCCTCGGTGGTGCCGCCAACGTTGAGCAGGCCGCGCATTGCGTCACACGCTTGCGCCTGGCCCTCAAGGACCCAAGCCTGGTCGACAGCACCACCCTCAACCAGATCGATCTGGTCAAAGGCTCCTTTTTCACGGGCGGCCTGTACCAGGTGGTGATCGGCCCCGGTGAAGTCGAGAAGGTCTATGCCGCCGTGCGTGAGCAGACCGGCCTGGCAGCCGCCACTATCGCCGACGTGAAGCAGCAGGGCGCCGACAAGGCCAACGCCATGCAGCGTCTGGTGCGTGTGTTCTCAGATGTGTTTATGCCCATCCTGCCCGCCCTGATCATTGCCGGCTTGCTGATGGGGGTTAACAACCTGCTCGGCGCCAAGGGCATGTTTATCGACGGCAAAACCCTGCTCGACGGTTATCCGCAACTGGACGGGGTGTGGAGCCTGATCAACCTCATGGCCAATACCTCTTTTGTATTCCTGCCCGCGCTGGTGGGCTGGTCGGCGGCCAAGCGATTTGGCGGCAGCGAAATCCTCGGCATTGTGCTGGGCCTGATGCTGGTTCACCCCGACCTGCTCAATGCCTGGAACTACGGCAAGGCCGTGGCCGGGCTGGAGGGCCAGAGCCTGCCGTACTTCAATATCCTGGGCCTGTTCCAGATCGAGAAAGTGGGCTACCAGGGGCAGATCCTGCCGATCCTGATGGCCGCCTATGTGATGAGCGTGATAGAGAAATGGCTACGGGCGCGAGTGCCCAATGCCATTCAATTGCTGGTGGTACCCATTACCACCATCGTCATCACCGGGGTGCTGGCGCTGGCGATCATTGGCCCGGTGACCCGTCACCTCGGCATCCTCATTACCGAAGGCGTAGTGCTGTTGTTCGACGTGGCCCCGGTGCTCGGCGGAATGATTTTCGGCCTGCTGTATGCACCGCTGGTGATTACCGGCATGCACCATATGTTTCTCGCCGTGGACCTGCAATTGATTGCCAACCACGGCGGCACCTTTATCTGGCCGATGATCGTCATGTCCAACCTGGCCCAGGGCAGCGCCGCGCTCGGGGTGTTCTACATGAGCCGCAATGTGCGTGAGCGCAGCATGGCCTCTACCTCTGCAGTCTCGGCGTACTTTGGCATCACGGAGCCGGCGATGTTCGGGATCAACCTGCGCTACAAGTTCCCGTTCTATGCGGCGCTGATCGGCTCGGCGCTGGGTAGCATTTTCCTGTCGCTGAACAAGGTGCTGGCTTCGGCCATCGGTGTTGGCGGCTTGCCCGGCTTTATTTCGATCATTCCGCAGTACATCCCGATGTTTGTCATCGGCATGTTGATGGCCATTGTCGTGCCGTTTGTCCTGACCTGCGGCCTGAGCCTGAAAATCATTCGTCCGGGTTATCGCGTCGCGTAGCACATCCACTTTCCTGTAGCCGCTGCCGAAGGCTGCGATGGGCTGCGAAGCTGCCCGTCTTGATAGACGGTCCAGCGGCCCTTATTGCAGCCTGCACCAGCGGCTACAACGTCCAAGCAAGGAACACCCCATGCAAGACTGGCAGCGTTCAGTGATCTATCAGATCTACCCAAAAAGCTTTTGCAGCCACGCGGGCAACGCGACCGGTGACTTGCGGGGGGTGGTCGACAAGCTCGATTACCTGCAGTGGCTGGGCGTCGATTACCTGTGGCTGACGCCGTTCCTGCGCTCGCCCCAGCGCGACAACGGCTATGACATCAGCGATTACTACGCCATAGACCCGAGTTACGGCAGCATGGCCGATTGCGAACTGCTGATCCGCGAAGCCGGTGCCCGTGGCCTCAAGCTGATGCTTGATATCGTGGTCAATCACACGTCCATCGAACACGAGTGGTTCCAGCAGGCGCGCAGCAGCCTCGACAACCCGTATCGCGACTTCTATATCTGGCGCGACCAGCCAAACAACTGGGAGTCCAAATTCGGCGGCTCGGCCTGGGAATACGAGGCGCAAACCGGCCAGTACTATCTGCACCTGTTTGACCACACTCAGGCCGACCTCAATTGGGACAACCCCAAGGTACGCGCCGAGGTCTACAAGCTGATGTGCTTCTGGCGGGACAAGGGCGTGGGTGGCTTTCGCCTGGATGTGATCAACCTGATCTCGAAACCGGCGCATTTCCCCCAGGACGACAGCGACGGCCGCCGTTTCTATACCGATGGCCCCAACGTGCATGAGTACCTGCAGGAGATGCACCGCGAAGTGTTTGCCGGCCACGATCTGGTCAGCGTCGGCGAGATGTCGTCCACCAGCCTTGAGCACTGCATCCGCTACTCGCGCCCTGACAGCCAGGAGCTGTCGATGACCTTCAATTTTCATCACCTGAAAGTCGATTACCCGAACATGCAGAAGTGGGTGCGGGCTGATTTCGATTTCCTGCAGCTCAAGGGCATTCTTTCGGAGTGGCAGGTTGGTATGCAGGCCGGTGGCGGCTGGAACGCGCTGTTCTGGTGTAACCATGACCAGCCGCGTGTGGTTTCGCGTTTTGGCGATGACGGTGAACACCGCGTGGTCTCGGCCAAAATGCTCGCCACGGCGCTGCATTTTTTGCAAGGCACACCCTATGTGTATCAGGGTGAAGAAATCGGCATGACCAACCCCGGGTTCGAGCATATCGAGCAGTATCGCGATGTCGAAACCCTGAATATCTATCGCCTCAAGCGCGAAGCCGGGGTGCCTCACGACGAATGCATGGCTGCGATCAAGCAAAAGTCACGGGACAACGGCCGCACGCCAATGCAATGGGATCATCAGGCCAATGCCGGTTTCAGCAGTGTCGAACCGTGGATTGGCATCCCCGCCAACGCGGCGTTTATCAACGTTGAAGACCAGCGCAATGACCCGGCTTCGGTGCTGCATCACTACCGCGAATTGATTGCCTTGCGCCGCGCAGTGCCCTTGCTGCAACACGGTGTATATCGTCTGTTGTTGCCCGAGCATAAGCAGGTATGGGTCTATGTGCGTCAGGGCGATGGCGAGAGTCTGCTGGTGATCAACAACTTCTATGGCACACCCTGCGATATCGAACTGCCTGAAGGTGTGGTTGACGCGGGGATGAGCCAGCGGCTGCTGATCAGCAACTACGACGACTGCCCGGTGCGCAGCAGTCGGATTTCACTGCGTCCGTATGAGTCATTTGCCCTGCATCTGCAGTGATTACCGGTTTTACCCATAACAATAAAAAAGGTCGTTCCATGAAATCTTCACTCAACTACAGCATCTGTATCGCCAGCCTGTGCCTGCTGGCACCGTTGTCGGCCAGCGCTTTGGAGTTCGCCGGGTATTTGCGCAGTGGCGTGGGCAACTCGCTCAATGGCGGCAAGCAATCCTGCTTCAAGCTGCCCGGTGCCGAGGCCAAGTACCGGCTGGGCAACGAGTGCGAACAATACGCCGAGCTGGAACTGCGCCAGGACGTGTACAGCTTTGACGATGGCTCGGTACTGAGCGTCGATGGCATGGCCTCGCTGTACAACCAATACGACCGCCAGCTGACTTTCCAGGGCGACAACGGTTCGGCGCGTCTGCCGCAACTGTACGCGCAGTGGTCGAACCTGCCGGGTCTCAACGGCGGCTCACTGTGGGCCGGGCGCCGTTACTACAAGCGTAACGACATCCATATTTCCGACTTCTACTACTGGAACCAGAGCGCCACCGGTGCCGGTATCGAGGATGTACTGATCGGTGGCCTGAAATACAGCTACGCCCTGTCGCGCAAAGACAACCTGTACCAGGAAAACTATGTGACTCGCCACGACTTCAACGTGGCCGGTTTCAACACCAACCCCGGCGGTGAGCTGGAGTTGGGCCTCAGTTATCTGGACAAGCCCGAGCGCACTGACGCCCACAGTGGCTGGGCCATTACCGCGCAGCATGTGCAGAGCGAGTTTCTGGGGGGCAAGAACAAGTTTGCCGTGCAGTACGGCGAAGGCTCGGGCACCGGCCTGGGCTATACCGGCGACTTTCGCCTGGATAACAGCAGCAAGCGTTATCGCATCGTCGAGTTTTTCGACTGGCAAGTGACGCCGCGTTTCGGCGGGCAGGTGGAGGCGGTGTACCAGAAGGATTTTCGCCCCGACGGCGGCAATCAGGAGTGGCTGTCTTTGGGCGTGCGCCCGACTTACGCGATCAGTGAGCAGTTCAAGCTGGTCACCGAGCTGGGGCACGATCAGGTCAAGGCCGCGGACGGTACGCGCAAGTTGAGCAAGTTCACTTTCGCGCCCACCTGGTCACCCAAGGGCCCAGGTTTCTGGACGCGCCCGGAAGTGCGTTTGTATTACACCTATGCCAGCTGGAACGCTGCGGCACAGCGCGCCGCCAATGAGTTTGATGCAGGCTCGGCGCTCTCCGACAGCGGTGCATTCGGTTCGGCCCGTCACGGTTCCAACGCAGGTTTGCAAGCCGAGTACTGGTGGAAGTAAGCGAGCTGTCGGGGCTCGCGCTCCATCGGCATTTAACCGAATCAACTGCAGGTGAAGTTATGGTCACATCCCAACAAGTGGAATTGCTGGCACCGCTGTCCGGTGTGCTGATGGCGCTGGATAACGTGCCCGACCCGGTGTTTGCCAGTCGCCTGATAGGCGACGGCCTGTGTATCGATCCGACGTCGCAGGTGCTTTGTGCGCCGCTGGCCGGGGTGATCAGTAACTTGCAACACACCGGCCACGCCATCAGCATCACCCATGCCAATGGCGTGCAGGTGTTGCTGCATATTGGTCTGGATACCGTCAACCTGGGCGGCAAAGGCTTTACGGCGCTGGTCGAGGAGGGCCAGCAGGTGACAGCGGGGCAGGCGCTGATCGAGTTCGATGCAGACTACATCGCCCTGCATGCCCGCAGCCTGTTGACGCTGATGCTGGTGGTCAGCGGCGAACCTTTTGTGGCCCCGTCACCAGGTGGCGTTCTGGTCGAAACGGGCCAGCCGCTGCTGCGTCTGCAACTGGGGCAGGCCGAGACAGTGGCCGAGGTGCAAGCCGGCGATACCCAGCGTTCCCAGCCGCAGCGTCTGCCCAACCCCAACGGCTTGCACGCCCGTCCTGCAGCGGTGCTCGCCCAGGCGGCGAAAGGCTTTGCGGCAACCCTTCATTTGCACAAACAGGGTGAGAGCGCCAATGCCAAGTCGCTGGTAGCGATCATGGCCCTGCAGGCGGTTTGCGGCGACAGCGTTTACCTCAGTGCCTGCGGCTCAGATGCCGAGCAAGCGCTCAAGGTGCTGAGTGAACTGCTGGCTGAGGGTTGCGGCGAATCGGTCGTGGCTGTGGCGCCCGAAGCGCAGCCAGTAGCAGTGCCGGAGCCTGTGGCCAGCAACGAATTGCGCGGGGTCTGTGCGTCACCGGGTTCGGCCTTCGGTCATGTTGTGCAACTGACAGAAAGCGTGTTGCAGATCAGCGAACTGGCAACCGACCAGCGCCACGAGCGCGAGCAGTTGCAACAGGCCCTGGCAGGAGCCACCGCGCAGTTGCAAACGCTGTGCGACAACACACAGGGCAAGGCTCAGGCCGAGATTTTCAACGCTCACCAGGAGCTGCTGGAAGACCCCTCTTTGCTGGAGCAGGCTTTCGGGCTGATCGAGCAGGGCAAGAGCGCAGCATTCGCCTGGCAGAGTGCCACACACGAAACCGCGACCCTGTTCAAAGGCCTGGGCAATCGCTTGCTGGCCGAGCGCGCGCTGGATCTGGACGATGTCGGCCAGCGCGTACTCAAACTGATACTCGGGGTTCAGGACTGCGCACTGGAGTTGCCGGATCTGGCCATCCTGATTGCCGAGCAACTGACCCCGTCGCAGACCGCAACCCTGGATACCCGCAAGGTTGCAGGCTTTGCCACGGTCGGTGGCGGTGCCAGCAGTCATGTGGCGATTCTGGCCCGGGCGCTGGGCTTGCCGGCACTTTGCGGTATGTCGCCACAGGTGCTGGCGCTGGCTAACGGAACCGAGGTGTTGCTCGATGCGGATCAGGGGCAGCTGCACCTGGAGCCGGATCCGCAGCGGATCCGCCAGCTCACCCTCCAGCGTGCCCTTCAGCACAAGCGTCAGCAGCAGGATTTGCAGCAGGCGGCACAGCCAGCCAGTACCCGTGACGGGGTACGTATCGAAGTCAGCGCCAATATCGCGTCCCTGGCCGAGGCAGAGCAAGCGGTGAGCCTGGGGGCAGAAGGGGTCGGCTTACTGCGCTCCGAGTTCCTTTATCTGGAACGCAGCAGCCCCCCCAGCCATGCCGAGCAGGTTGCCACTTACAGCGCCATCGCCGGTGTCGTGGGTACCGGGCACAATCTGGTGGTGCGCACGCTGGATGTGGGCGGCGACAAACCACTGGCCTATGTACCGATGGCACACGAGGCCAATCCATTTTTGGGCATGCGCGGAATCCGCTTGTGCCTTGAGCGTCCACACCTGTTGCGTGAGCAGTTCAGCGCGATTCTGGCCAGTGCCGACCTGACCCGTCTGCACATTATGTTGCCGATGGTCACGCAGCTGTCCGAGTTGCGCATGGCCCGCCAGTTGCTCGAGGAGCAGGCGCTGGCGCTGGGGATCAAGACCCTGCCAAAACTGGGCATCATGATCGAAGTGCCGGCAGCAGCGTTGATGGCGGATCTGTTTGCCCCCGAGGTGGATTTTTTCTCCATTGGTACCAATGACCTGACCCAGTACACCCTGGCGATGGACCGGGACCATCCGCGTCTGGCCAGCCAGGCCGACAGCTTGCACCCGGCGGTGCTGCGCCTGATCGCCACCACTGTCAAGGCCGCCCATGCCCACGGCAAATGGGTCGGGGTGTGCGGCGCACTGGCCTCCGAGACGCTGGCGGTACCATTGCTGCTGGGGCTGGGTGTCGATGAGTTGTCAGTGAGCGTGCCGTTGATCCCGAGTATCAAGGCGCGGGTTCGAGAGCTGGATTTCGTCGCGTGCCAGGCCCTGGCGCAGCGCGCGCTGGGCCTGGAGAGTGCCGGGCAGGTGCGGGCTGCATTGCAGCCATTGGTGCAACCCATGACCGAGTTGGAGTCCTGAACATGTTCGATAAAGCGCTTAAAGCATTCTGGAAGGCCCTGACACCCGATCTGGTGGTGGATGAGCCCGCTAAACCGGTGTCGACACTGGATAAAACGGTGCTGGCTGCGCTGGGCGGGAGCGGCAATATCAAGACCGAGCAGCGGGTGGCCTTGACCCGGATCCGTGTGGAGCTGGCCGATATCACCCGCCTGGATCCGCAAGCCCTGCGTGTGGCGGGTGTGCCCGGGATCCTGAGCCTGCCGGGTGGGGTGGTGCATCTGGTGGTGGGGTTGTAAACCCCGTCCTGCGGCCCTTAGGTGGGTGCGGGCTTGCTCGCGATGACAGCACTGTGGTGTACCTGCAACACCGCAGCGATCCAATCACGAGCAAGCCCGCTCCCACAGGCTGTGTTTGCCTGCCAGCTGTGACCCTTCGCCACCCCGCCCTTACTGTTTCGCAATTGCAGGTGTATCGTATTCGCCTTTTGCGGGCCCAACGCCCGCGCCGGATACGAGAGGTAGTTGAATCCATGTCCTTTACCCGTCGACAAATACTCGGTGGTCTGGCCGGCCTGGTAGTGGTGGGTGTTGGCGCAGGAGGCGCTTCGCGTTACTGGCTGGGCAAGGTGGCTGCCGAGAACGCCGGCCACGATTACGAACTGATCAGCGCGCCACTGGACGTCGAGCTGGTGCCCGGCCATATCACCCAGGCCTGGGCGTTCGGTCCATCGGCTCCAGGTACCGAGCTGCGCGTGCGTCAGGGTGAATGGCTGCGGGTGCGCTTTATCAACCATCTGCCAGTCGCAACCACCATCCACTGGCACGGTATCCGCCTGCCCCTGGAAATGGACGGCGTCCCCTACGTCTCGCAACTACCGGTATTGCCCGGAGAATACTTCGACTACAAGTTCCGCGTGCCCGATGCCGGCAGCTACTGGTATCACCCCCACGTCAACAGCAGCGAAGAGCTGGGTCGTGGCCTGGTCGGCCCGCTGATCGTCGAAGAGCGCGAGCCTACCGGCTTCAAGCACGAGCGCACCCTGAGCATCAAGAGCTGGCACGTCGATGAAGAGGGCGGCTTCCTGCCGTTCAGCATCACCCGCGAAGCGGCCCGTGGCGGTACGGCGGGGCGCCTGTCGACCATCAATGGCAGCCATGTGCCGACCATCGACCTGCCTGCAGGGCAGATCACCCGCGTGCGTATTCTCAACCTCGACAACACCCTGACCTATCGCCTGAATATCCCCGGCGTGGAAGCGATGATCTACGCGCTGGACGGCAACCCCATCGAGCCAAGGCCGTTGGGCAAGGATTACTGGCTGGGCCCGGGCATGCGTATTTGCCTGGCAATCAAGGCCCCGCCCGCCGGTGAAGAACTGTCGTTGCGTGACGGCCCGGTACGGCTGGGCACTTTGCGTTCGGTCGCCAGCACCGATGCACCGGGCGAGTGGCCACCGGCGTTGCCCGCCAACCCGATTGCCGAGCCCGACGTGGCCAATGCCGAGAAGATCAACTTCAACTTTGAGTGGGTCGGTTCGATGTCCGAGAACCTGGGCCCGGATCAGCCTCCGAGCCTTTGGCAGATCAACGGTGTGGCCTGGGATATCAAGGACAAGACCTGCGCTGACCGACCGATTGCCAAACTCAAGCTGGGTCAGAGCTATATCTTTGAATTGAAGAACATGACCCAGTACCAGCACCCCATCCATTTGCATGGCATGAGTTTCAAGGTGCTGGCCTCCAATCGCAAAAAAATCATTCCGTATTTTACTGACACCTATCTGCTGGGCAAAAACGAACGTGCCCGCGTGGCGCTGGTGGCGGATAATCCTGGCGTGTGGATGTTCCACTGCCATGTGATTGATCACATGGAAACCGGCCTGATGGCCGCTATTGAGGTTTCCTGATGCGACAAGGGCGTCAACCCCTGATTATCGACCGCAGCCGCGATCAAGACTTTATGCGCGAAGCGCTGGCGCTGGCCGCTCAAGGCGCAGCGCTGGGTGAAGTGCCGGTGGGTGCGGTGCTGGTGCAGGACGGTGAAGTCATCGGCCGTGGCTTTAATTGCCCGATCAGCGGCAGCGACCCCAGTGCTCATGCCGAAATGATGGCCATCCGTGATGCAGCGACGGCTGTCAGCAACTACCGGCTGCCGGGCAGCACGCTGTACGTGACGCTGGAGCCATGCAGCATGTGTGCGGGGCTGATCGTGCACGCCCGGGTGGCACGGGTGGTGTATGGCGCGCTGGAGCCCAAGGCCGGGATTGTGCAAAGCCAGGGGCAGTTTTTCACCCAGGGCTTTTTGAATCACCGGGTGCTGTATGAAGGCGGGGTATTGGCTGAAGAGTGCGGGGCGATCCTCAGCGAGTTCTTCAAGGCCAGAAGGGCTCGCTGAGCCCGCTCCCACAGGGGTGAAGGGCGTGTGTTACTTCCTGGCCACAATCACCGCACGCATTGGCGCCGGCAGGCCTTCGATGGTTTTGCTGTGGTCGTTCGGGTCCAGGTAGTCGCTCAACGACTGGTACTTCATCCACTCGGTGGCACGTTGTTCTTCAACGGTGGTGACGCTCACGTCGACGCAGCGCACATCGCTGAAACCGGCACGGCGCAACCAGCGCTCCAGCGCCGGGATCGAGGGCAGAAACCACACGTTGCGCATCTGCGCGTAGCGGTCTTCCGGCACCAGCACCTGGTTCACGTCACCTTCGATCACCAGGGTCTCCAGCACCAGTTCGCCGCCTTTGACCAGGCAGTCTTTCAATGCCAGCAAATGCTCGATGGGCGAACGGCGGTGGTAGAACACACCCATGGAAAATACAGTGTCGAAACCTTCCAGGTTCGGCGGCAGGTCTTCGAAAGGAAACGGCAGGTGCCACGCCGCTTCCTGCTGCAAAAAGCGTTGCACGGCCTGGAACTGGCAGAAGAACAGCCAGTTGGGGTCGACGCCGATTACGCTGTGGGCGCCTGCGCCGAGCATGCGCCACATGTAGTAGCCGTTGCCGCAGCCCACATCGAGGATGCGCTTGCCCTTGAGGTCGACATGCGGCGCGACCCGCGACCATTTCCAGTCCGAGTGCCACTCGGTATCGACGTGAACGCCAAACAGGTCGAACGGGCCTTTGCGCCACGGTGACAGGCCCATCAGGGCTTCGCTCATCTGTGCACGGGTGGCGTCGTCGCAGTCGGTGTCCAGGGTCAGGCCGTTCAACAGGTCGATTTCGCTCGGTTTGACGTCGGGCAAGGCATCCAGCGCGCTTTGCCAGCGCTCCAGGTCGCCGTGGCCTTTCTCCATCTTGACGTCGAGCTGGGCTTGCAGGGTGTTGGCCCATTCAGCCAATGGAGTGCCGGCCAGACGCCGGGCAAGTGGGGACAGATCAATCATGGCAAGGCAATCAACGAGGCAAAGTTAAGACACTGGAACCACGGCACGACTTTCGAGAACCCGGCCGCCAGCAGGCGTTCGCGGTGTTCTTCGAGGCTGTCGGGCTTCATGACGTTTTCGATGGCGCTGCGCTTTTGTGCGATCTCCAGATCGCTGTAGCCGTTGGCGCGCTTGAACGCCACATGCAGATCAGTCAGCAGCCCGTGCTCTTCGGGGTCGCTGAAACGCAGCTTTTCAGAAAGGATCAGGGCACCGCCAGGCAGCAGCGACTGGCGGATACGGCCCAGCAGCGCCAGGCGCTCTTCTGGAGCGATGAATTGCAGGGTGAAGTTCAGCGCCACCACCGAGGCCGGCTCGAACGCCAGGGCCAGGATGTCGCCTTCGATGACTTCAACCGGCAGCAGCTCCTGAAACATCGAGTTCTGCCCATTGAGGTACTCGCGGCAGCGCTCGACCATTGCCGCCGAATTGTCCACCGCAATCACCTTGCAGCCTTCAGTGCGCACATGGCGGCGCAGGGCCTGGGTGACGGCGCCCAGTGAGCAACCCAGGTCGTACAGTACGCTGTCGGGCCGGGCGAACTGGGCGGCGAGCACGCCAAGGTTCTCGACAATGGTCGGGTAGCCGGGCACCGAGCGTTTGATCATGTCCGGGAACACCCGCACAACGTCTTCGTTGAAGGCGAAGTCCGGCACCTGGGTCAGGGGCTGGGCGAAAATACGGTCGGGTTCTTTGCTCACGGCGGTTCCGGCGGTGGAATTTTCAAAAGGGGCGGCATTTTAGCCAAGTTGGCGCCGGGATGCGCGGTCTGTCTGATAAAGCGTTCAGCGTTTGCCCTGGGAAAACACCGAGGCGGCAATGCCCCACTGGCCCAGCCAGTAACTGAGGATGATCAGGTAGGGCGCGGCGCTGAACGGTTGCACAAAGCGATCGATGCCGATCAGGCTGTCCGAGACCACAAACGCCAGCGCCCCGGCGGCTGCCAGCCAGGCCGAGTGTTTCGGTACGCCGCTGCCGAGGCGGGCG
>NZ_WIWL01000202.1:0-30433 GCF_009600105.1 Pseudomonas sp. FSL R10-0056 | reverse complement strand
CATCTTGGCCTCCTGGCTTTAATGGCGGTGTATTTTACAGAAAATCGTATTTCTTGGGTTTACGTACAGAGCCTAGATGGATGATTGGTTTGACACGAAAGTAGTTGCTGTAGAGGACAAAAACAGGTTTGTTTTTGTCCAGGTAATTTAAGAACTTTTGAAACTCAACTGAGTGTTCTAATACTTTACTTATCTTCTCCCAACGCTCGTTCTCTTTCGCATCATCTTCATCGATTATTGGTAGAACTTCTTCGAGCCAGCTTTTAAGTTGGGCTGAATCTTTTGCAAGGTTTCTGTATGTGCTCCAAGTCTTGGTGATAGTATTTAAGCTGTCGGTAGATTTTTTTACTTCCCCACTGGCTACATCCCTGTCAATGTGAGCACACAGTCTAATCAAGTCGTTCTTAATATCGTTATAAGTGGGGGCGTGGGCTCCGATAATTCGATGGGATGCCGAATTGTCTAGATTTCTAGTGAACACATAGCTGAGGGGGATTGATTTTATCTGTTCTGGTGCAAACTCAATATCGGCTACATCTAGATTGAAGGTAGCGGTCACTACCTCGACATCACTAGGATCCAGTTCTCCCCTAGATATTTTTGTATACAACGATCTGGGGAAGTCACGGAGTGGATTGAATTTTTTGACGTTGTTTGGTGGATTTATTTGCTGAATGGCTTGAAGGATTGCAGTTTTCCCTGCTTCATTCGGCCCAACCAAAATTGTTTTCAGGCGCTCTACATCAAATTCACCTGTGTCAATGATGCTTCGATAATTCTGAACTCTTACCTTACTCAAACGCATGATCAATCCCTTTCGAAGCACGTGTATAAAGACCTGAATGAACAATAGCCTATCGCCACTCCAAAAGAGAAGGGCAGCGCGAATGCTCCGAAGGGCGCTGGATATGGTGAAAAATTCTGATTCGGATAAGGCTTCATGCCAATCTGCGGCAGCTCCCAGTACGAAACTGGCGCTGCCATTTATTGCAGTCGGAGCCGTCTATTGGTGAGTGCCCATGGGAAGTGTCGGGGCTTATGTATGACATCCCCAGAATGCTTCTGGCCCAAGGCCTCATTTCCGTAATGCCATGCCGGAAAAATCTACTTAGGTGGGCTAAGTGAGTTTGAGCTGGGAGAAGAGAAGGAGGAGTTTTGAAGATGTGTCACGGCGCGATCTGGTGCCTTCTAGGTATGGACATACCACAAAAATCTCACGTCCCAAATGACAGGGTTGCTGGTGAAATCATCTCAAGATTCGACGCCTCATCCTGCTGACCCGACTAGCCGAAGATCCTGAGGTGGCGCGAGTGCTCGATATGCACGAGTTGGACATCCTGTCCAACCCTGAGCTGCTTAAGCCTCTGGATCAATCATTGCTAAGCATGATCGCTGAGCTGTCTGAGGGTGTAGAGTTTGACCTCAACGCCCCACAATGACTGCAGATACTTTATCCCGTCCTGCAACAGCCGCAATTTGGATCGCGGTAAACGTCGATGACTTCAGCAGCTTGTGACGCTCCGGCCATGAGTAGTGTCGTGAACACAGCGATGCGCAGACTGTTATTCATGGGAGTTCCCCAGTTGAAAATAGCGCTTACCGACAGCAGCAACCGCCGCCGTTCCCGCCACAACCTGAAGTTTTCTTATTCGCTAAGCTTTCCACTGTAGCCAGCTGTGCTGGATAGCCCGCACCCTGCAGGGCTGCAAGCAGCGCATGGTTGTCCGAATCGCCGCTGACCTTCACCCGTCCGGCTTGTAGATCCACTGTTACGTCACTGACGCCTTCAACTGGGCGCAGCGCTTCAGTGACATGTTTGACACATGAACCACAGCTCATGCCCTGGACTTGCAGTTCAACAATTTTCATTGATGACTCCTCACAACAAAGTTGATCATGGAAAGACTGACGCATGAGGCTTTTCTGCGACTTTGGCTTATCCTCAACCTTGCTGCCATGGCAAGGTCAAGCGGTCGTTTTCACTCAATCAATGGAAGCCTGGCGCAGACGCAAGGCGTTGAATACCACTGACGCTGAGCTCACGCTCATGGCCAGTGCGGCGATTAGCGGTGACAGAAGGTGACCGGTAAGTGGGAAGAACAAGCCGGCCGCCAGTGGGATACCCATGGCGTTGTAAAGGAAGGCGAAGGTCAGGTTCTGGTGCATATTTCTCACCGTTGCTACTGACAGGCTGCGAGCACGTAGGATACCGAGCAGATCGCCCTTGACCAGGGTGACCTGAGCGCTGTTCATTGCCACGTCAGTGCCAGTGCCCATGGCGATACCTACATCAGCGCGGGCCAGTGCGGGGGCATCATTGATGCCGTCGCCAGCCATCGCGACTCGGTATCCGGCTTGTTGCAGAGACGCCACCAGACGTTCTTTATCTTGCGGTTTGATCTCGCCATGCACCTCCTCGATGCCCAACTGGCGAGCTACCGAGCGAGCAGTCGTAAGACCATCACCAGTGGCCATTATGACCTTGACGCCATCCGCCTGGAGACGCTCGACGGCCAGCTTCGAGGTGGGTTTGATGGGGTCGGCAACAGCCAGCAAACCCGCCAGAGCGCCATCGACTGCCAGGTACATGATGCTCGTACCGTCGCCGCGTAGTTTCTCGGCATGTACTTGCAAGCTCTCGGTGGAAACGCCGGCCTCCTGCATCAGCGCGGTATTGCCTAGCAGCAGGCGGCGACCCTCGACCTGACCGCTTACACCAATACCTGAGGCTGACTCGAAGGTTTCAGGTGTCACGAGTTTCAGCCCTGCGGCACGAGCCTGCTCGACGATGGCGTGGGCCAATGGATGCTCACTGCCCTGGTCGAGACTTGCGGCCAGGCGCAGCACTTCATCCTGAGTAAATCCGGGTACGGCCTCGACGCTATGGAACGCTGGTCGACCTTCAGTAAGGGTGCCGGTTTTGTCGACTATCAAGATGTCTATCTTGCGCAGGTTTTCGATGGCGGCGGCATCGCGAAACAATACGCCGCTGCCAGCAGCCTTGCCGGTGGCGACCATGACTGACATCGGTGTCGCTAGGCCAAGAGCACAGGGACAGGCGATGATCATGACCGCGACAGCGTTGATCAGTCCGAACACCCAACTTGGCTCGGGCCCCCACACCCCCCAGCCGAGTAGAGTCAGCGCGGCGATAGTAATCACCACAATCACGAAGTAACTGGCAATCACGTCTGCCAGCCGTTGCATCGGCGCTTTTGAGCGTTGTGCCTGCACAACCATCTGCACAATCTGTGCGAGCAGGGTCGCCGACCCTATCTTCTGCGCCTGCATCACCAGACTGCCTTGGGTGTTGAGGGTGGCGCCGATCAGCGCGTCGCCGGCCCTCTTCATGCTCGGTATCGGTTCGCCGGTGAGCATCGACTCATCTACAGCGCTTTCGCCTTGCAGCACCTGACCGTCGACAGGCACTTTTTCGCCCGGTCGCACACGTAACGTGTCGCCGCTATGTACGTGTGTCAGTGGGATGTCTTCTTCCGTGCCATCGGCATTGATCCGTCGGGCAGTTTTGGGTGCCAGTCCAAGCAGCGACTTGATGGCAGCCGAGGTTTGCGAGCGAGCCTTGAGTTCGAGCATCTGGCCGAGCAGGGTCAGTGAGATGATCACAGCCGCCGCTTCGAAGTACACGCCGATGCGGCCGTCCATCATGAAGTTGCTGGGGAATACATCGGGGGCCAGGGTGGCCACGACGCTGTAAAGGAAGGCCGCCGCCGTGCCGAGGCCGATCAGCGTCCACATGTTCGGACTTCGCTGAATAACCGAGCGCACGCCGCGCACATAAAACGGCCAGCCAGCCCAAAGCACCACGGGTGTGGCCAGTCCCAGCTCGATCCAGTTTTGCGTGGGGCCGTGAAACAGCACCAAGGCATGGCCGCCCATGGCGAGCACGGTTACGATCACTGTCAGTGGCAATGTCCACCAGAAGCGCCGGGTGAAGTCCTTAAATTCGGGGCTCTCTTCTTCCTCTAATTCGGGAGTCACCGGTTCTAAGGTCATGCCGCACTTAGGACAGGTGCCGGGGCCGACCTGGCGGATTTCCGGATGCATGGGACATGTGTATTCAGCGGTACTGGTTAACGGTTCTGCTGGTGTCTGATGAACTTGTTCGATTTCAATCGAAGATACTCGATAGCGCTCGGGCTGTGCCCTGAAGGTCGTCTGGCATTTCTGACTGCAGAACCGGTAGGTTTGCCCCTCATATTCCGTGCTGAACTGGCTGTCGTTACTGACGGTCATGCCACATACCGGGTCATGGGAATCGGTGGGTTGGGGTTCAGGTTTCTGTATTGGGGCGTGCTCTTGACGAATATCAGGGGTGTGCATGAGCTAACTCCTGTTCGCATTCATGGTTGAGTCTGAGGTTTCGCCGTGTTGACTGTGACCACCGTGGTGGTGCCCGAAAAATGCATCAGCGGGCACAACAGCAAAATCATGTAAGGCAGTAAGCCGAGCATATGGCCGTAGTGTTCTCTTGCCAGATAGAACAGCACGATCACCAGCAGCATGCCCAGCGCTATGCCGGGTTTACTCCTCCAAAATCTTGGAGAGGTGTTAGCGGATGGTGGTGAGATCATCATGGTTCTGTACTCCTGAGGGAGTGCTGTTTAGTGATACGTCGTATAGGTGCAACGGGCGGCAGTTTTACCCTTGGCATATTGGCTAAGGTAAAACCGTCGCTGCATTGCCTACAGGCTTGTGCGCGTCACTTGCTCATCGGCATCTTCATCATGCTCGATTGCTGATCCATCATTTTCATCATCATGTTCATCATTCCCATTTCCATGCCGTCTTTGTTGCCGTCCATGCCCTTGCCATGACAGTTCTTATGCATCATGGCCATGCTGTCCTTCATCGTCTTCATGCTCTCCTGCATGGCGGCGTGTCGCTCGGCAGGGGTCTTGGCGGCGGCTGCCTTGTCGTGTGCAGCCTGCATTTTTTGCATTTGCTCGGTCATGACGTTGTTTTGCATCGGCGTAGCTGCTTCGCTTGTCTTGGCGGGCGCGGTCTGCCCCTCCGGGTGATGCTCATCGACTGCCGAGGCGATAAGTGGGCTGCTCACGAGCAGGGTGGCGAGGATCAATTTCATTGTGGGATGCATGGCAATCTCCAAAGGGTCAGGACAACTCAGGTAATACCAAGCCGCGCCAGATTGGCGCAGTCAGACAGTGCGCCGAAGATCGGCGCGCAGAAGGTCGGATTAATCGTTGAAACGGACGAAAATCAGGCGGGCAGGAGGTCTGGCCGGTACAGGGCGCCGTAATGCAAGAAAGGCAAAAGCGGAGGGATTGGCGGGATACAAAATCAGCAACGCTGGGATAAGGAGCAGAAGCGTCCAACTGAACAGGTCAAATATTTGAAGATGGAGCGAAGGACTTACAGCTATTGCCGTATCGGCGCAGTGCTGAAGGCAACCGAGGGCATGGGCGTCGTGGCTATCGTGATCTTGCGTGGTGATCAGCGAGACATGAGTTGTAGCCGGATTGTGGCTGGGCTGTGCCAGACATCCCTGGGTCGCTGCCAGACCAAACGCTAACACCCACAGCACGATGGCGAGGCGTATGAACGTTGGTTGACGATGGCGAAACCAGAACATGGAGAATCTCCGGTACTGATTAGCGGATTTTGATTTTTCAACATACGCCACATTGAAGTGCCACGGTTGATCTACATCAATTTATGCAGCCGGCTGTCGGTTCTGTGGTGCGGTCAAATTTTATGACGCCCGTCGATCTTTCAGATGTTGCGTTTCTCCGTGTGCTGTCAAAAGTGTAATCACCGGCTAAGCGTGCTGACAGGTACGTCCCCTCATCATCTTCATCGAGCTGACGCTCAAACTCTCTGGTTTCAACGAGAGTCAATTCCTTGAAGGAGATGCACTATGAAAGCAACCAGCGCTGTGATTCTTACACTCAGTTTGGCTATATCGTCCCTGGCCTTTGCCGAAGGTGGCGGCGACCGTGCGGTTGAGCGCATGGAACGAGCTCGCGAGACGGCAATGGCCACCGGAAAGTCCGCCCCTGCAGCTGGGGCGCAAGAAGATATTGCACAGGAAAAGCCCACGTCTGAAGAGCAGAAGCATCAATGCTGAGCCGCCCAGCTTACTGAAATGTAATCACCCCGTTTGCTAGCTTATGGCATCTTCCGATACATCAAGCGCACTAGCTCGTCTAGCCTTATCCCTCGGGGGCACGCCCAGTGCGCACATCTAACATCCGACTGACGGGACATGAATCGGTATGCAAGCCAAAACCTCTCGGCGCACCTTTGTGAAAGGACTCACCGCAGGCGGGATTCTCGGTGGTCTAGGCCTCTGGCATACCCCTATCTGGGCCGCCCCTAGAGTGGGCGAGACCAATGTCCTGTCAGGTACAGAGTTTGACCTCTTTATCGGAGAAACACCGGTAAATATCACCGGAAATCCCCGGACGGCCATGACCATTAATGGTGGTATTCCGGGGCCTCAGCTGCGCTGGCGTGAGGGAGATACCGTGACCTTGCGGGTCAAGAACCGCCTCAAGGACATGACTTCCATCCACTGGCACGGGATTATTCTCCCCGCGAATATGGACGGTGTGCCGGGCCTTAGCTTCCATGGGATTGAGCCTGATGGTACGTACGTTTATCAATTCAAGGTCAAGCAGAACGGAACGTACTGGTATCACAGTCACTCCGGCTTCCAGGAACAGGTAGGTGTGTACGGCCCGCTGGTAATCGACGCAAAAGAGCCCGAGCCTTTTGAGTACGACCGTGACCACGTGGTGATGCTTACCGACTGGACGGATGAAAATCCGGCTTCGCTGATGAAAACACTGAAGAAGCAGGCGGACTACTACAACACCCACAAGCGAACAGTCAGTGACTTCATCCATGACGTAGCGGACAAAGGTTGGTCAGCCACCGTCGCTGACCGCAAGATGTGGGCAGAAATGAAGATGAATCCCACTGACATTGCAGATGTCAGTGGCGCTACATATACCTACCTGATGAACGGCCACGCTCCGAATTCCAACTGGACGGGCACATTCAAACCTGGCGAAAAGCTCAGATTAAGGTTCATCAATGGTTCGGCTATGAGCTACTTTGACGTCCGTATTCCGGGCTTGAAGATGACTGTTGTGGCTGCCGATGGCCAGTATGTAAAGCCGGTGAGCGTGGACGAGTTCAGGATCGCCACTGCCGAGACTTTCGATGTGATCGTCGAACCCACTCAGGACGCCTACACACTGTTTGCCCAGTCGATGGATCGGTCAGGGTACGCCAGAGGCACCTTGGCCGTCCGGTCTGGCCTGGCCGCTCCAGTACCTGAGCTAGATCCTCGTCCTCTTGTCACCATGGCCGACATGGGTATGGCCGGTATGGATCACGACGCGATGGTTGGTATGGGTGATATGCCAGGAATGGATCACAGCAAGATGACTGGTTCGGGAGACCGCTCAATGGAGGGTATGTCGGGAATGGACGGCGGTGCCATGAAAGGTATGAACCATGGCGCTACGCAGGACATGTCCGGCATGGACAGCATGGCTGGAATGGATCACAGCAAAATGTCTATGGGCGGCATGAGTGATATGGGGGAAATGCAGTCGCACCCTGCCACAGAATCCAATAATCCTCTCGTCGACATGCAGGCGATGTCAACGTCGCCAAAGCTTGATGACCCTGGCATGGGCCTTCGCGAGAATGGTCGGAAGGTGCTGACGTATTCCGACCTAAAGAGCACGTTTGAGGATCCAGATGGCCGTGAGCCAAGTCGAACTATCGAACTGCACTTGACCGGTCATATGGAGAAATTTTCCTGGTCTTTCAACGGCGTGAAGTTTTCGGACGCCGAGCCGTTAAAGCTGAAGTACGGCGAGCGAGTTCGGTTCGTTCTCGTTAACGACACCATGATGACTCATCCCATCCACTTGCATGGGATGTGGAGCGACCTTGAAGATGAAAACGGGCAATTCCTTGTCCGCAAACACACTATTGATATGCCGCCAGGATCAAAGCGCAGCTACCGAGTGACTGCCGATGCGTTGGGACGTTGGGCCTATCACTGCCATCTCCTGTACCACATGGAAATGGGCATGTTCCGTGAAGTGCGTGTAGAGGAATAAGGAGATGGCTATGAGTAATTTCTTAAGCGGGACTCGCATGCACTCGGCTGTATTTACGATCGCTCTAACCGCTGGCTTTGCCTTGCCAGCAGCCGCTGAATCGGGCATGGGCGCTGGGCAGATGCAGGCCATGGATCACAGTAAAATGCAGGGCATGGATCAGGGCCAGATGAAGGGCATGGATCACAGCAAAATGGAGGGTATGCAGCCCGCCAAGCAACCACAAACTCAAAGCCGGACTCCGATACCACCACTTACCGATGCTGACAGAGCCGCAGTCTATAAGTCCCCAGGCGGTCACGAAGTTCATGACACGGCCCTCAACTCATTTTTTATATTTGAGAAGTTGGAATGGCAGGATGCTGACGATGGAAGCGCGCTTAACTGGGAAGCACAAGGTTGGATAGGGGGAGATGTTGATCGTCTATGGCTGCGCTCCGAAGGCGAGCGCACCAACGGAAAGACCGAAGAAGCTGAGGTTCAAGCTCTTTGGGGCCATTCCATCAGTCCTTGGTGGGATCTGGTCGGCGGAGTTCGTCAAGACTTCAAACCAGGCGACCCTCAGACGTGGGCAGCTTTCGGTATCCAGGGCATGGTGCTCTACAACTTCGAGGCCCAGGCTACTGCTTACCTGGGTGAAGGTGGCCAGACCGCCGCTCGGCTGGAAGGGGACTACGACATTCTCCTGACCAATAAACTGATTTTGCAACCGACAGCAGAATTCAATTTCTATGGCAAAAACGATCCCGAACGTGGAGTTGGCTCAGGGCTGTCTGAAAGTGCGATTGGTCTGCGGCTGCGTTACGAAATCCGTCCAGAGTTCGCACCTTACGTGGGTGTAACTTGGAATCGGGCTTATGGAAAGACCGCTGATTACGCCCGCGACGAAGGTGAAGACAGTAACGAAGCACGCCTGGTGCTCGGCGTCCGGGTGTGGTTCTAAATCAAAGTTAGCGGCACCAATAATTATCTAACCTTATTACAACAGCTACGCGCTGTGAGGAGCCTTGCATGTCTGTTTTAAAATCCTGTGTTGTGGCCGTCGCTCTTTCATCCAGCCTACTGCTCAGTGCAGTTGCCCAAGCTCACCCGAAGCTGCTGTCTTCAATTCCGGCTGAGGGCGAGAACGGGCTAGCTCCTGCGAAGATTGAGCTGCATTTTTCCGAAAACCTGGTGACCAAGTTTTCCGGAGCCAAGTTGGTCATGACGGAAATGCCTGGTATGTCACACGCCCCAATGGCTGTGAAAGCCAGCGTGGCCGGCAGTAGCGATCCTAAAACTATGATCTTGACTCCGGCAGCGCCTCTCACCGCTGGCACCTACAAAGTGGAATGGCGAGCGGTCTCCTCCGATACCCATCCAATTACTGGCGCTGTAACGTTCAAAGTGAAATAAGTATGAGCGACTCATTAAATGTGGTGCTGCGCATAGCGCTTTATCTGGATTTGATGCTCCTGTTCGGCCTAGCGGTCTTTGGGTTGTACAGCTTTCGGGGAAAAGAACGCGTATCAGGCACCGTGTTGCATTTCGGGTCGCTACTGCCTGGTACGGCTGCTGTGGGTATGCTTTTGTCCATAGCACTTTTCGTCGTTATGACGCGCAATATGAGCGGTGCTGCCGACTGGGGCGAGCTGCGACCTCACATGGAAATGATGCTGTACGAGACTGAGATCGGCTATAGCTGGGTGACGCGTATGATCTCGCTGGCAGTGGTGATTTTTGTCGCAAGTAAGAGCAAGCGATGGCCAACAGGGAGTCTCTGGGTTGCTACCTTGGCAGGCAGCATCGCCTTGTCCACGCTTGCGTGGACAGGTCATGGGGCGATGGACGAAGGTACTCAGCGGTTCTGGCACTTTGCAGCTGATATTCTGCACCTTCTCGCCGCAGGGGGTTGGATCGGAGCACTTGCGGCGTTTGGCCTGATGTTGAGGATTAAAGGGGCTAATCCGGAGCAACTCGTAAGAGTGCTGTCACGAGCGCTTAAAGGATTCGAAACAGCGGGTGGATTCATTGTTGGCACAATAATAATTACAGGCGTCGCTAATTATCTCTTCATTGTCGGGCCGACAGTAATCGAACTCGTAACTAGCACCTACGGCATTCTCCTAATGATGAAGATCCTGCTTTTCGCTGGCATGATTGGGCTTGCTACCCTCAACCGTTTTTACCTGAGTCCCTCACTAGAGCGTTCTCTGGATGCAGGGGATTATTCTATGGCAGCAACTGTTTTGAGAAGAAGTGTGGTGCTCGAGTCGACTTGTGCAGTGATCATCGTTTGCTTGGTGGCGTGGCTAGGAACGTTGAGCCCTTCAATCGAGATGGCTCAAGGGTGATTCATGAGCCAGATCTGAACGTCTCTATGGACGTTCAGGGCTAGGTAACAACTATCGGCTCGATGGGTAGTCAGCGACCACTTCTTGCGCACCTGCCTTGGTGAGCCCCAATACTTGATAAGGTTGATGATTATGGCCGTAGTCCATGCCGGGGGAGCCTGCTGGCATGCCTGGTACTGCAATTCCGGCGAGGTCTGATCGGCCACTCAGCTTCTTGATTTCTTCCGCAGGGACATGCCCCTCTACGAACTTGCCGTCAATAATAGCCGTATGGCATGACACGAGTCCCTGTGGCACCCCTAAGCTCTGCTTAATAGCGCTCATATTGCTTTCAACATGGTCGACTACCTTGAACCCATTCGATTCAAGGTGCTTGACCCACTCCTTGCAGCATCCGCAGTTCGCGTCACGATGCACGTCGATTGTGAGCAGCTCAGCTGCCTGCGCGACACCACAAACCATCAAGGCCACGGCGAGCGATAGCTTTCGTTTGAACATTCGATGCACCTCGTAGCGTTTTAGTAAGCAAGCCCTAGCCTTGGGCCAGCCGTCGTCCTTCCGCAGTGGCTTTAGGTAGGTTAAGCGCAAAAAGCTCATATCGCTGATTACATTTTTGTAAGCCGCCTGACAATTCACTTCATCCAACCCATCACATACCGACCTGTCGTGGCATTTGGGCGATCCGTTGGCTGTTGAGGCAATTACATTTATGTAAGCTTGCGCACAGTTGTCAGATTGGTAGCACACTAGAACACCGCAAACCGGAACCCGTACATGAAACTCTTGGTCGCAGAAGACGAACCCAAAATCGGAATGTACCTACAGCAGGGTCTTGTGGAGGCTGGCTTCACTGTCGACCGAGTTGTTACGGGAACAGAGGCGTTGCACCAAGCGCTAAATGAGACCTACGATCTTCTGATCCTAGACGTAATGATGCCGGGCCTGGACGGTTGGGAGGTCATTCGATCTGTGCGTACAGCCGGGAGCTCAGTTCCTGTGCTGTTTCTGACGGCCAGGGACGGAGTTGATGACAGGGTCAAAGGGTTGGAGTTAGGTGCGGACGATTATCTAGTTAAACCCTTCGCATTTTCAGAGCTGCTTGCTCGCGTCAGAAGCCTGCTTCGCCGTGGTTCCGCTGTACCAAACCAGACATCTATCAAGATCGGGGATCTGGAGGTAGATCTTCTGAAGCGACGGGCCTCGCGCTCAGGTCGACGCATTGACCTTACTGCCAAGGAGTTTTCGCTATTAGAGTTGCTGATGCGCCGCAGAGGAGAAGTCTTGCCAAAATCACTGATCGCATCGCAGGTTTGGGATATGAACTTCGACAGTGATACCAACGTGATCGAAGTCGCAATTCGCCGGCTCCGGGCCAAAATCGATGATGATTTCGACACCAAGCTGATTCAGACCACCAGGGGAATGGGCTACATGCTAGATGCGCCGGATACTGAATGAAGCGTGTATCTCTTACCTTCCGTTTGAGCATGATGTTTGTCTGTGCCGTGGTAGCCGTGCTGGTTGTAGCAGGCTTTACCTTCGATGCGTTTAGTAGACATCATTTCAAAGCGCTCGACCGTCAAGCGATGACGGAAAAGCTCGAATCCATTCGGCAAATCATGGATGGCGAGGCTGGTTCCGCGGCGCCATCAGAAGTTGTGTTGCAATTACAAGCTTTGCTTGGTGCACACCAGGAACTCTCAGCCTCTATCACTACGATGGGAGGGAAGACATTCTTCGCGACTTCAAATGCAGTTGGACATCCATCTACCTCCTCCGGAGACCTCGGGAATGATATGTGGGAGTGGACAGCTGGAGGCCATGTTTATCGAGGTATGAAAGCCCAAGTTCATTTGGCGAATGAAGCTGAGCCAATGACTGCGTGGCTGAATCTAGACATCACAAGGCATATGCATTTCGTTGAAACTCTGCGCTGGTGGTTGGTGATCGGCCTGGCGATTAGTGCCTTGATCAGCGCAGGGTTAGGTTGGTTAGTGGCGCGCAGCGGGCTGAAGCCGGTCGCACAGGTGACACAAGTCGCCGCCTCTATGTCTGCCGGATCGCTAAAAGAGCGTATCCCTATGGACTCTGTGCCTCGCGAGCTGGAGCTCCTTGTCACTTCGTTCAACGCTATGCTGGCTCGCCTTGAAGAGTCATTTGCTCGGTTGTCTAACTTTTCAGCCGATATTGCGCACGAACTGCGTACTCCTATTAGCAGTCTGCGCACGCATACCGAGGTCATCCTTACAAGGAAACGGGCGCCAGAGGATTATGAAGAGAATCTCTACTCCAACCTGGAAGATCTGAATCGTCTTTCCAGCATTATCGATGGCATGCTTTTCTTGGCAAAGTCGGACAACGGTCTGGTTCTACCTGCTAAAGGGAAAGTCGAGTTGCGTTCGGTCGTGGAAAAACTCTTCGAGTATTACCAACTGCTGGCAGACGACACAGGACTAAAGCTACAAGCATATGGGGATGGTGCTGTTTACGGTGACGTGACTATGTTGGATAGGGTTATTTCTAATTTGCTGTCCAATGCGCTCAGGTATGCCCCACCAGACTCTACGATCTCTGTGAAAATCGAGCCGTATGGCAGAATGATCAACTTGTCAGTGGTAAATCCCGGTGAGGAGATAGCGTCAGAGCATCTGCCTAGGCTGTTTGACCGTTTTTACAGAGTTGATCCTGCACGGAGAGAAGGTGCTACGAACAATGCGGGATTAGGTTTGGCAATCGTCAAATCACTGGTTGACGTCCATGAAGGAAAAGTTGGATGTGTATCCATAGACGGCCATACGACCTTTATAATAAGCCTACCCGCGTGGCCTGTTGACTACGAATAAAAACAAAGAGGTCGGTTGCGTGCCTTGCCGATGGCAACATGTTATGACTCCTGTTATGTAAGCGACTAAAAAGTTTAAATTTCCAGCGAATCAGTTGGGCAAACCAAATGTCAGTCTGACAGACACCATGTTCCAAATGGCAAGGTGTTGACTCTCTATCCCTTGAGTGAGCTAGATTTCAGCACGATGCGCATGACCTACTTTCTTAAACCGGGAGAAGGTTATCCAGACCAAGCGCATCGGATTCGTGAGCGCTTAAAGCCCGTCCACGAAGTGAGTCACCTCACCGTTGAGTTTCGTGCCGCCTCTCCAAAGTAGCGCTCCATGATGGGGCCCGACGGCCCCTTCGTTGGCTCTTCGATCACGTTTTTTGATAATGACTCAATGTACATCCCCTACATAGGCGCCTAGCGCAACCGTGTGCGGTGCGAGGTAACAGCTTTGGCTAAAGATATTGAGAATCCGTGCATCTGTGCCAGCTCAGTGGCGATCTGTGCGTGAGTTGTGGGCGGAGTAAGGATGACATTCGTAAGTGGAAACGTATGAAGCGACCAGAAAAAATGGCCGCTGTTCAGAGGGCAATTTTGCGGCTGAAAGGCTTGAGGAAAGGGAAAGCATAAGCAAGCCAATATGTCCCCTCGAGAATAGTTGATCAATCGGAATTCTAGCGCAGCAGATGCACAGTCAGACCAGCGAATGCACAAGCTATCAGCACCTGAATTACGCCGCGCTTGAAGCGGAGCAAAGCAATAGCCGCAGCAATTGCGATCAAGGCAGAGGGCCAATCTAGGGTGCCGCTGAACCCTTTGGGCCATAGCACGTGGTAGCCGAAGAAACATGCCAAGTTTAGAATGACCCCAACCACTGCAGCGGTGATCCCTGTGAGCGGTGCGGTGAACTTGAGTTCGTTATGAGTCGCCTCCACCAGAGGGCCTCCAGCGAGAATGAACAAGAACGAAGGCAGCAATGTGAACCAAGTCACTAGAGTCGCTGCGACGGCTCCCGCGAGAAATGCATGATTGGCACCGAACACTTGCAGAACATAGGCGCCGATGAAACCGACAAAAGCCACCACCATGATCAGTGGCCCAGGGGTGGTTTCCCCAAGCGCCAGGCCGTCTATCATCTGTGTTGGGGTCAACCAGCCATAATGACCTACCGCACCTTGGTAGACATACGGGAGCACAGCGTAGGCCCCACCAAAGGTCAGCAACGCGGCCTTGGTAAAGAACCAGCTCATTTGGGTCAAAGGGCCTTCCCAACCAAAGAGAACAGTCAAAATCCCCATAGGTAGTGCCCATAGTGCCGCTCCGATCAAGGCTAGCAATGCCAGTTTCAACCAACTGAATCGTGCATGTTCCGGAGACGGGGTATCGTCATCAATCAAGGCTAAACCGAAGGACTTTTTGGCAGCGCTATGCCCCCCAGTTCTGAACTGCTCGGGCGCCAGACGCCCTCCGATATAGCCGATTAAAGCAGCACTCAGAACGATCAACGGGAATGGAACGTTGAATGCGAAAATTGCCGTAAATGAAGCCGCCGCTATCGCCCACAGGTAGTTATTCTTCAACGCCCGAGAACCGATCCTGTGTGCCGCCTGCACTACGATGGCTGTCACGGCGGGCTTGATCCCATAGAAGAGCCCAGCCACCACGGGTACTTCGCCGAAGGCGATGTACATCCAGGACAGCGCGATCAGGATGAACAACGAGGGTAGTACAAACAGCACTCCGGCGATCACACCTCCCCAAGTTCTATGCATCAGCCAGCCAATGTAGGTCGCCAACTGCTGAGCCTCTGGCCCAGGTAACAACATGCAATAATTGAGGGCATGCAGGAATCTGCGCTCAGAAATCCAGCGCCTGCGCTCCACCAGTTCCTGGTGCAGGATCGAAATCTGCCCTGCTGGCCCACCAAAACTGATGAAACCAATCTTTAGCCAGAACCAGAATGCCTCACGCAAACTGATCGGCTCAGGCCTTGATAGATCCTCTTCAGCCTCTGATTCCAAAACCTTACTCATTGGGTTGTTCCTCTTTCTCAAACCCAGCGAGCAGGCCATCGAAGACGGCGCTTGCGGCAGCTAGCAGATGATCGTCAGCCATGGCGCCTAGCTCTGGAGTTCACCCGTGAAGCGCCCTCTGCACATGACGCAATTGAGGGTGCCAAAGAAGACTTGCGCCGAGACGTGCCTAATGCACGCTTGATCGATGCGGCTCTCGCTCCATCACTGACTGCAGAACACCCTACATGAATGCGTCAGGGGCAACCATCAATCTCCAAAGGCATGAGGCTGTGGTAGATCTAATGTAACCGTCTGGCCAACTCACCCCTCCGCACAAAAATCAGCTCGAACTAGAACGAATGGAAAGTAAAGCCTTTGCCCGCAGGTATATCCATTGGCTAAGCCTGTATCTGGCGTAGCTCATGCGGAGCTTGGCAGCAGGTCGCCATTGACGTCGGCTTCGTTGTATACTGCTGGCTCTGCATACCTTTGAGCTACAGGAACATCAGCATGACTGTACTCCAAACGATCTACTGGCAGCCTACGCCGCCTTAGCGCTACGCCCCCTCGCAACAACCTGCTTCCGCTAGCCTCGCTCGCGGGTGCGCACTGCTGTACGCCTGGTTATACGCCTTAAGCACACAGCAAAAAAATCCTCAAAATTTGAATTTGTATCGATTCGCTCGCCATTCCCTTGGCGTGCGCGATGCTTTGCCTTGGATATTTTCTATGCTGCAAAAACTTAGACAAACGTGGTTTTCCAACGTCCGTGGAGATGTGCTCGCGGGGCTCGTAGTCGCACTTGCGCTGATCCCTGAAGCCATCGCCTTTTCCATCATCGCCGGCGTTGACCCAAAGGTCGGACTTTACGCCTCCTTCTGTATCTGTGCTGTTATCGCCTTTGTCGGTGGTCGTCCCGGCATGATCTCGGCGGCTACCGGCGCCATGGCACTGCTCATGGTTACTCTGGTTAAAGAGCACGGACTTCAGTATCTGCTTGCAGCCACGTTGCTCTGTGGGGTACTTCAAATTCTCGCGGGTTACCTGAAGCTAGGTTCACTTATGCGCTTTGTCTCTCGCTCTGTGGTCACGGGTTTTGTGAACGCCTTGGCGATTCTGATTTTTATGGCGCAGTTGCCGGAACTTACGAATGTCACTTGGCACGTCTATGCCATGACCGCAGCAGGCCTCGGGATCATCTACCTGTTCCCATACGTACCGAAGATCGGCAAGCTGATTCCGTCACCGTTGGTGTGCATCCTGACGCTGACTGCCGTCGCCATTTACCTCGGTTTGGATATCCGCACCGTCGGTGACATGGGCCAACTGCCTGACACGCTCCCGATCTTCCTCTGGCCTGAAGTACCGCTGAATTTTGAAACCCTGCGTATCATTTTCCCGTACTCGGCTGCCTTGGCCGTAGTGGGTCTACTCGAGTCAATGATGACCGCGACCATCGTCGACGATCTGACCGATACCACCAGCAATAAAAACCGCGAGTGCAAAGGCCAGGGTGTGGCCAACATCGCTGCCGGCATGCTTGGCGGCATGGCAGGTTGCGCCATGATCGGCCAATCGATCATCAACGTGAAATCCGGTGGTCGTACCCGTCTCTCAACATTGTGCGCCGGCGTTTTCCTGCTGCTGATGGTGGTGTTTCTTGGCGAATGGCTCTCCAAAATCCCTATGGCGGCACTCGTAGCTGTGATGATTATGGTGTCCATCGGCACGTTTAGCTGGGATTCCTTGCGCAATCTGAAAAAGCATCCGCTGTCGACCAACCTCGTGATGGTGGCGACCGTCGTGGTCGTCGTGGCCACTCACAACCTAGCCTATGGCGTACTGGTAGGTGTGTTGCTGGCTTCGCTGTTCTTTGCCAATAAGGTTGGGCACTACCTGGATATCAAGAGCACTCTGGAAGAGACGGAATCGCATCGGACTTACCACGTCGTGGGCCAGGTGTTCTTTAGCTCTGCGGACAAGTTCACTGAAGTCTTTGACTTCAAGGAAGCTCTCAACAAAGTCACCATCGATCTCACACAGGCGCATTTCTGGGATATCACTGCCGTCGCAGCGCTGGATAAGGTCGTGATCAAGTTCCGTCGTGAAGGCGCTGAGGTTGAAGTGCTCGGTCTCAATGAAGCCAGCGCAACAATCGTTGACCGCTTCGGTGTGCATGACAAACCCGGTGCCATCGACAAGCTCATGAGCCACTAAGGAGAACGACAATGACCCACGTAATGGCATGCATTGATAACTCACAATCCTCATTGGCGGTCTGCGATTACGCAGCATGGGCCTCGCAACGACTCAGCGCTCCCCTGACCTTGCTTCATGTGCTGGATAAGGAGAAATATCCTGCATCCGCAGACCTCAGCGGCAATATCGGTCTCGGTAGCAGAGAACATCTAATGGAGGAGTTGGCCACGTTGGATGCGCAGCGTGCAAAACTGGCCTTGGAGCATGGGCAGCACATGCTTGAAAAAGCTCGCGAGCGAACAGTCCTCTCTGGCGCCATGTCACCTGATCTGAAGCAGCGCCATGGCCATCTCGTCGAGAGCCTGAGCGATCTCCAAGACGATATTCGATTACTGGTGATTGGAAGAGTCGGTGAGGACAGCACGCGCAGTGCCCAAAGTCTTGGCACCCAGATTGAAGCGGTAGTCCGAACTATCCACCGCCCCATCCTGATTACAACCAGCCATTTCAGGAAACCTGAAACGGTCATGGTGGCATTTGACGGCAGCGCTACAGGCCACAAGACCGTACAGATGATTGCTTCAAGCCCGCTGTGCGAAGGCCTGCCAATTCATATCGTCATGGTTGGTAAGGACTCTGAAGAAAATCAGAACGAGCTGGAGAAAGCACGAGCCACATTTGCCTCTTCTGGCTCGTTGGTGCATGCCGAGATCCGCCCAGGCGAAGTGGAGTCGGTACTTCATGCATATCAGGCAGAGCAAGGCATTGACCTCTTGGTCATGGGGGCGTACGGGCACTCTCGCATCAGGCAGTTTCTGGTAGGCAGCACGACCACGACGATGCTGCGAACATCCACTTTACCCGTATTGCTGCTTCGCTGAGCCAATTCCATTGGCCACAGTATTTCCAGAACTGCGGAAATGCCGTGGCCACCCTGGACGATGACTACTGATCTTGCCGTAACGAGACCACATGCAACTCATAACTGAAATTGTTCACCCCGAGCTGAAATCCAAACAGGGCAGAGTATTCCGTCGACATGCAGCACGCGGCATCGTGATTCGGGATGATCAGATCCTGTTGCTGTTCACCGAGCGCTATAACGACTTCAGCTTTCCTGGAGGCGGTCTTGATGGTGACGAGGACATTGTCACAGGCCTGAGGCGTGAGCTTGAGGAAGAGACTGGTGCCCGTGAAATACAGGTACTCCAGCACTACGGTTATATCGAGGAGTACCGGCCCTACTGGAAGCCACAGTACGATCTGATGCACATGACCTCGCATTTTTATCAATGCGAAGTCGCGCCCCAGCTAGAGCCCGTGAGAATGGAAAGCCACGAAATCGCTAATGGTATGCGGCCTGTCTGGATCAACCTGCATGAAGCCATAACGCATAATGAAGCCGTGATGCAGCGTCAGGAGTCATCGATGGGGCAGTCAATTCAGCGCGAAACGTTCATGCTGAAAAAAGTCGCGTCCGAGTTGATGCCGCCAATCAGCCTTTGAGGGGCTATCTCAGCAGCTTGTGGCGTAAAGCACGATGACCTCACTTCGCGAGACGATGTTCCAGCCACAGGATTTCTGTCTGGGAGAAACTCCGTGGCCGGCTCGCTTACGCTTATTTAGAGACCGTGGCGGCGACAATGGCGGGCCCAGCGCTGCGTCGCAAAATCAGGACTCCACCGATTGCAGCCAAGGTCGAACCGATCAACACACCGACTTTTACTTCGTCGATCAGGTGAGCTGATCCAGCAAACGCCAGGTTTCCGATGAACAGGCTCATGGTAAAGCCGATGCCACACAAGAGCGCAACGCCGTAAAGCTGTCCCCAATTGCTGCCTTCCGGCAGTTTGGCCAAGCCCATACGAATGGCCAGAGCAGCCAATAGGAAAATGCCAATCTGCTTGCCCACCAACAAGCCGAGCGCAACACCCAGCGGAACCGGATCGACTAGGTTTTCCATCGAAATACCGGCCAATGAAACACCCGCGTTGGCGAAGCCGAAAATCGGCACCACAGCGAATGCTACCCACATGTGCAGCTTCTCTTCTAGGAAGAGCAGTGGAGACCTGGCTTCCTCTTCTGGCTTGCCCATTGGGACACACAGTGCAACGGCAACACCCGCAAGAGTGGCATGCACCCCCGACTGCAGCACGAAGAACCACAGCACACCACCGACCAGCATATATGGGAATAATCGTCTGACGCCCAATCGATTCATTACGATCAGAATGACCAGGGTTGCGAGCGATGCCAGCAACATCGGCATGGAAAGACCAGTGGTGTAGAAAAAGGCGATGATAACCACAGCACCCAGGTCGTCAATGATCGCCAAGGCAGCGAGGAAGACCTTCAGCGACGTAGGGACTCGCTTCCCCAGCAACGACAAGACGCCCAAGGCGAATGCGATGTCGGTAGCGGCTGGAATAGCCCACCCCTTCAACGTCTCAGAATTACCCCAGTTGATTGCGATGTAAATAAGCGCAGGCACAACCATGCCACCGACGGCACCAAATCCAGGCAAGGCGCGCTGTCCCCAAGTGGAGAGCCCTCCTGCCAGAACCTCTCTCTTGATCTCGAGTCCGACCATCAGGAAGAAGATCGCCATCAAGCCATCATTGACCCAATGCTCGACAGACATGCCCAACCAGACACTGTGCAAGGCTGCAAAATAACTTTGCGAGAGAGGCGAGTTGGCCACGATTAGTGCCGCGAGTGCTGCGCCCATCAGCACAAGACCGCCAGCGGACTCCGACGACAGGAAGCGAGCCAGAATCGCGGCTGCTCTAGGGGTTTCGGCTTTAGCTTGATGATTAGTCATCAACGTCCTTTGGATCACTTGAAAGGTAATATATTAACACTTGGCCCATACATGCGCGGCGGGGTTAAACAGCCTGAAACAGTTAATGCTGAAGGGCATAGTCAGCGAGCATTCCTCAACGCAAGCCTCTGAAATAGGGCTTACGTCCAAGCACCAATGCCGTCACTGACTCGATCCACCGTCTCCTTTTCGAATAACCCGATGAGTCGTCCCACTGCTTGATACCATCCAGCACACTTATATGAAGATTTAATGTCTGGAAGGCCTTTGCGTGAACGTTATCCATCGCTGGTTAAGTCAACCCCGTGCACGTCTCATCGCCTTGATCGGACTGGTTCTGATCATGCCTTTGTGCCTGCGTGCAGCTCTGGGTTGGTCGAATCCACTTGGCTATCTTTCAGATCTGGGAATTGCGAGCCTGCTCATCGTACTCTTGCATCGCTGTCATTGGTGGTTAGCGCTACCGGTATTGCTGGCATGGGGGCTTATGACTCTGGCGACTGCCGAACTGGTCAGCGCGGTCGGTAGGCTTCCCAACTCATTAGACCTGCACTACCTGATCGACCCTCAGTTTTTGGAAAACTCTACCGGGGGTGGTTTCGCCCAGCCTTGGCTGGCCGCTACTCTGTTTCTTGGGCTGGTGATTTGGCTGGTCACGCAGTACCTAGGACGCTCCGCTACGTCTCCGAGCTTGCCACGAAACGCGTGGGCAGCACCGCTACTGCTGTTGATCACCCATTGGGGGGCTCAGCACCTGTACCCCTCAGAAGAAGACCAGTGGCGCTTGTTCAACCTGCCACATCAGTTGATGGCCGCGAGCGTTGGCGATGTTCAGGCAAGCGCAGAAGAGTGGCTGGAGCGTGATGTTGTCGATGTCCCACCGCAAATGACGGGGCTTACTCAACTCGATCTGGACGGACAGAAATTGCTCGCGGCACCAGGGCGTGCGCGAAATGTGTTGATCATCGCGCTGGAAGGTATTCCTGGTGCCTACGTTGGCATCAACCGCCAAGCCCTGCACAGCAGCTATCAAGAAAATCTCATGCCCAACCTCAGTCGCTGGGCAGAACGCGGAATGAATACGCCGGATTATGTACTGCATAGCCATCAAACCATTCGCGGCCTTTACGCTATGCTTTGCGGCGATTACGACAAACTGGACAACGGAACGCCCAAGGGGGTTGAGATGTTGACCCAGAACGAACGGAACAAGGCGTGCCTCCCAGCCCAACTGCACAAGAACGGATTCGCCACGCACTACCTTCAGGGTGCAGGCCTTAGATTCATGGCCAAAGACAAGATCATGCCGCACATTGGCTTCGATGCTACCCACGGCTTGGAATGGTTCACCAATAGCAACTATCTAGATTTTCCTTGGGGCAAAGACGACAAGGCGTTCTTCGAAGGGGCACTCGACTACGTCGGCCAGCTGAAAAAGCAGAATAAACCATGGATGCTGACCCTGCTGACCGTTGGCACCCACCAACCCTATTCGGCCCCTCAGGACTATCTTGAGCGCTACGACACACCCAAGCAGGCTGCCGTCGGATATCTGGATGATGCCCTAGGGCAATTCCTCAACGGCCTGGAACGCCAAGGCATCTTGAAAAACACCTTGGTGGTGATCACCTCGGACGAATCTCACGGAATTGATGGAGTGCGCCTAGCTTCCTCTTGGGGTTTCAATCTGATGTTAGCGCCCGAGCAGGATCAGTTGCCCAAGGTAAAGTCTGGGGTCTACGGGCATGTCGATCTGAGTGCCTCAATACTCGACTATTTCGCCTTACCTGTCCCCTCAGCCTTGAGCGGTCGCTCGCTGTTTCGTGACTATGAAACAGGCCGCGAGATCATGTCGTTCACCAACGACAAGCTGCGTTATCACGATGGCCAAGGCACCTTGATCGAGTGTGACTTTCAACAGCGTTGCAGGAATTACAATAGCGCAGGGTTCATTGCCGACCACGCTACCCTTGCTGGACAGTACGGGGGCAAACGAGCACGAGAAATCACATCAAAAGCCTCGGCGCTGGATCATTCGCTGATCCGGACACCGTTGAACCAGCACTACCAGTTCGGCAGTCCCACCATCATCCCGCTTCAGGCACAGATCAAGGATGACTGGGCTGACAACCTGATCGGTGCTCAGTATCTGGAAATGCCCAAGGGCTCACAAACACGCGTGCGCCTGACCGTGCGCTCTTTAGATCCACAGCAGAACGCCTACATCCTGCTGAAAGCCAAGGAGTTGGAGCAGGATGTGCCACTGGGGCTGCCAGCAGAAATGGTCGTCACTGCCGATCAGCCGCTGGAGATGGACTTCAGCTTCGATAATACGCAGCCGCGTAAAGCGTTCTCGTTCCACCTGCTTGGCTATGGGCTAGGTGCCGTTGAAGTGAGTGACTTCAGCGTTATTACCGAGCTGCTAGAAGCACCGGAGGCGCTGGAAGAGTCCCAGGTTGATAACGTAGCTAAATCAAGTTAGGGCGCTATGCATAACTGGGATTAAGTTGAAGGCATTAATATTCCGGGTTTAACAAGGCAACACAGGAATATTGCAAAAACTGCATGCCATATAGTGAATAAACAGAGTTTTCTTAAAAGCAGCAGTAGTATTTATGCCTCCCCGTTTTTGCTTCGCGCAGTGCTCGGCTGCATGCAATATTAGATAAAAATCTAGAAGATTAAACTTCTCACCAAAACATTTTGTCACATTAATTGCTGCTGATAGTTTGATCTACATCAGTAATTGCCAACCGGTTGATTGCGTTACATCTATAGTTCCTGTCAGCTAGAAGGAACTATAGGATGTAAGACCGAAAATAATGTTTTCAGCCTTATATTCCCACGCTCGCTCATGATCACCTCAGCCCGTCTCACTTGAGCTGTGTGCACAGGAGATACTCATTGATGAAGCAGGTGGTCGACGCATCAACGGGGCAAACACCAATCCCTCCGCATTCCGTGGCCTGGCACTCCCTACCTGCAGAGCAGGTGACAAACCTGCTTGAGGTCAATGAGCATGTCGGGCTGGAGGCCGCCGAAGTTCAAGCCCGGCTTGACCGCACTGGTTTCAATCGTTTGCCAGAAGCCGCACGGCGACCCGCCTGGCTGCGATTCATGCTGCAATTTCACAACATTCTGATTTATGTGCTTCTAGGATCCGCTGCGATTACCGCGATGCTGCAGCATCTGTGGGATACGGTGGTGATTCTGGCGGTGGTCATTGCAAACGCAATCATTGGCTACGTCCAGGAAGGCAAAGCGGAAAAAGCCATGGACGCTATCCGGCAGATGCTGGCACCGCACGCCGCCGTGATTCGCGCAGGCCAACGCTTAAGTATTGTGGGCGAGGAGCTAGTACCGGGCGATATCGTATTGCTGGAGGCGGGAGACAAAGTCCCTGCTGATTTACGCCTGCTGCACGCGAACAGACTACAGATTCAAGAAGCCATTCTTACAGGTGAATCCGTACCAGTAGAGAAACATACCCAGCCAGTGGGCCTCGAATCAGCCTTGGGTGATCGTACTTGCATGGCGTTCAGCGGCACACTCGTGACATGCGGACAAGCTACAGGGGTTGTAGTTGCTACCGCAGCAGCAGCTGAGATCGGACGCATCAGTACGCTACTTGCTGGAGTAGAAACGCTGACAACTCCGCTGGTGCAGCAAATGAACGTCTTTGCACGTTGGCTGACGATCTTGATCTTGTTAGTCGGCGGCCTTTTGCTCGTGTTTGGCCATTATGTTGGGCACTACGAGTTCACCGAGATCTTCATGGTAGTGGTTGGTATGTCGGTAGCGGCGATACCTGAAGGGCTGCCCGCCGTCCTTACCATTACGCTAGCTGTCGGCGTTCGGGCAATGGCTAGCCGCAACGCCATCGTGCGTCGCTTGCCTGCCATCGAGACGCTCGGCTCGGTATCCGTCATCTGTACTGACAAGACCGGGACACTCACCCGCAACGAAATGATGGTGGCATCGGTCGTGACGAACGATCTCATCTTCACGGTTGATGGTGCAGGTTATCAGCCAGCGGGAAGCATCAATCTTGCCGATCAGTTAATCGACATATCGTCTCACCCCGCGCTCTCAGAATTGGGGCGAGCAGCAGGTCTTTGCAACGATGCCTCGCTGCGCCTGCATGAGGATGTATGGACGGTGGAGGGTGATCCGATGGAGGGGGCCTTGCTGGCGTTTTCCGGAAAAGCTGGAATCGATAGCGATGAAGATCATCGTACCTGGCCACGAACCGATGCCATTCCGTTTGACGCGAAACACCGCTTCATGGCGACCCTGCATCACAATCATGATCGACATGCCTCTATCTATGTGAAGGGCGCGCCAGAGCAAATACTGGCCATGAGTACGCAGCAGCTCGTAAACGCCGGCGGGACTGAACCGCTCAATGCGCACTACTGGCACGAACAGGCAAACGCCATTGCTGCCAAGGGGCAGCGTGTATTGGCGTTTGCCGCTAGATCAGTTCAGCCAGAGCACACCGTGTTGGAGTTTGGGGACGTGCAAGGGAAGCTAACCTTGTTGGGTATGGTCGGGCTAATTGATCCGCCGAGACCCGAGACGATAGAGGCCGTTCAACAATGCCAGGCGGCGGGCATTGTCGTAAAAATGATCACTGGCGATCATGGCGGCACCGCCGCCGCAATCGGTCGGCAGATTGGCTTGCAAAATCCCGACAATGTGCTCACCGGTATAGACCTGGACTCTATGAACGATGCCGCCCTCAAGGAGGCGGTAAAGGAAGTCAATATCTTTGCTCGTACCAGCCCTGAACATAAGCTCAGGTTGGTCATGCTGCTGCAGTCGAATGGCATGACAGTGGCAATGACGGGCGATGGCGTTAATGACGCACCAGCGCTAAAGCGTGCCGATGCTGGCATCGCTATGGGGGGGAAAGGTAGTGACGCCGCCAGGGAAGCTGCCGACCTGGTGCTGGCTGATGACAACTTCGCGTCCATCGTTGCTGCAGTGCGCGAGGGGCGTACAGTCTACGACAATATTAAGAAAGTCCTGAGCTGGACGCTTCCCACAAGCGCGGGTGAAGCCATGACCATCATCGTGGCCCTGCTCCTCGGCCTTACACTGCCGGTCACGGCGATACAGATTCTGTGGATTAATCTTATTACCGCAGTAACGCTCGGCATCGCATTGGCGTTCGAGCCTACCGAAGAAAACACAATGCGCAGACCGCCCCGTTCCCGCAAGGAGCCACTCATAAGCGGTGCGTTGGTTTGGCATATGGTGCTTGTTTCTATTCTGTTCCTCTGTGGTGTTTACGGCATTTTTTCGTATGCGCTCGACCGTGGCTACTCCGTGGAGTTGGCCCGAACCATCGCGGTGAATACGCTAGTCGTGATGGAAATTTTCCATCTGTTCTTTATTCGTAATCTCTACAGCACATCGCTCACCTGGAAGGGCATTCGTGGCACCAAGGTCGTGTGGATGACCGTCGCAGTGGTTACCTTGGCCCAGTTCGCCATCACCTACGCGCCACCTCTGCAAAAGGTGTTTGCCACAGAAGCGATCCCCTTCCTTGATGGCCTACTTATCATCGGGGTCGGTGTTGCGCTCTTTGCGATCATCGAGATTGAAAAACAGATTCGAATCCGCCTGTCCGAGTAGAACTGATTGCAAGCTGGCAATCCCCTAAGGAAACTCTGAAAAAGACTTCCCAATCTGGTGAAATACCTGCCTCGCACAAACTGAACGGTTGAGCCCCGATGAAACAGATGTCCTTCGCCGATGCCGAGTATGCCGGTAAACGTAAGCAGACCCGCCGTGAACGCTTCTTGATCGAGATGGATCAAGTGGTGCCCTGGAAGGGCCTGATTGCCTTGATCGAACCGCATTATCCAAAAGGTGAAGGCGGTCGTCCGGCCTATCCGTTGATGGCGATGTTGCGCGTTCATTTGATGCAGAACTGGTTCGGCTATAGCGATCCGGCGATGGAGGAATCGCTGTATGAAACGACGATCCTGCGCCAGTTCGCGGGCTTGAATCTGGATCGGATTCCCGATGAAACCACGATTCTCAATTTCCGTCGCTTGTTGGAAAAACATGAATTGGCGGGCGGAATTTTTCAGGTCATCAACGGCTATCTGGGCGACCGTGGTTTGATGTTGCGTCAAGGCACGGTGGTCGATGCGACGATCATTCACGCGCCGAGTTCGACCAAGAACAAGGACGGTAAACGCGACCCTGAGATGCATCAGACGAAGAAAGGAAACCAATATTTCTTCGGGATGAAAGCGCACATCGGCGTCGACGCCGAATCGGGCTTGGTGCATAGCTGGTGGGCACTGCGGCGAATGTGGCGGACGTCACGCAGGTCGATCAGTTACTGCATGGCGAGGAAACTTATGTGTGTGGCGACGCCGGTTACACCGGCGTGGACAAACGTCCCGAGCATCAGGATCGCCAGATGATCTGGTCGATTGCGGCCCGCCCAAGCAGCTATAAAAAACACGGAAAAAAGAGTTTGATTGGGCGTATGCGCCGCAAGATCGAATACGCAAAAGCGCAGGTGCGGGCCAAGGTTGAGCACCCGTTTCGGGTGATCAAGCGCCAGTTTGGTTATACGAAAGTGCGCTTTCGTGGTCAGGCGAAAAACATCGCGCAGCAGGCGACGTTGTTTGCCTTATCGAACCTGTGGATGGTTCGAAAACGGTTGATGGGTATGGGCGAGGTACGCGCGTAATGAGGGTCGATGGCCCTGAAAAGGCACGATTATTGGAAGTAATCATGGATTAAGAGCCAAAAAGGTCTGATTTTTTCGATCAACTTGGTTTTTTTGAACCTCAGGCAGCGAGGGCATCAAAAGTCGGCGGGTACTTCAGACCTTCCCTAACGACAAGCATCTTCATGCCACTGAAAGAGGATTTAGAAAATGCATAAAATACTTGTAGCTGTCGATGGCTCCGAGCACTCGGAGCGCGCAGTGCGTTACCTTATTGGGCTAATCCAAGATGGCGGATTACTGGGCGGTAGTGTTGAGGTACATCTGGTGAATGTACAGCCACTGTTACCAACTCGAATTGCACACGACATGAGAGCGGATGAGATTGATCGTTACTACGGTGATAAAAGTGCTGAGAGCTCACAAAAAGCTGGTGTGCTTCTGAAGCAGGAAGGGGTTGCATTTACACTTCACACCTTACAAGGCGATGCAGCAAGCCAAATCGTGGCGTGCTCACACTCTTTAGGATGTAACAACATCATCCTAGGCTCACATGGCAACGGCTTTCTTGCAGGGATTTTTCTGGGCTCTGTCGCGGCAAAGGTGATTCAGCTCTCAGATATACCAATCACCTTAGTCAAATAGGAAATCGTCAAATGCATGCTAGCGCGACCCCATAAGTGGGTTATCAAAGGCCGATATTCTGGAATGACTTTGATTGAGTTGAGTCATGCGCAGCATAGCCATCCACTTTTCTATGCGTGTGGTTCCCTCGACATTTGATGTCCCGAGCGACTGAGAGGCAAATCACTTGCCCCTCAGTTCTGACTCCCGGCGGATGCTTTCAATTTGGAGTGAAACCTACTTGGGAATATACGCAGCTACCGACTTGCGAATCTCTTCCCGCGCCTCATCCGCGCTCCCCCAACGCCCCATCTTCACCCACTTACCCAGCTCCAATGCTTTGTAGTTTTCAAAGAAGTGCTGGATCTGTGCGAGGAGTAGCGCAGGGAGGTCTGAGCACTCCTTTACGTCGTTGTACATCGAGCTGAGTTTTTCATGAGGCACAGCGATCACCTTGGCATCCGCTCCGGCTTCGTCAGTCATGTACATCACACCCACCGGGCGACTGCGGATTACAACTCCAGGTGAGACGGGATAAGGGCAAACCACCAGGACGTCAAGAGGATCTCCGTCATCGCTCAACGTATTTGGAATGAACCCGTAGTTGGCCGGATAGAACATCGGTGTGCTTAGGAAGCGGTCAACGAAGATCTGTCTGCTCTGCTTGTCGACCTCGTACTTGATCGGCGAGTGGTTTGCAGGGATCTCAATAACTGTGAAGAAGTCATCGGGGATCGCGTTACCAGCAGGAATGTCCGCGTAGCTCATGTTCATACCTCCGATGTTGTAGAAGTGGTTGCGTCGGACGGATCTCTCCCAAGTGGGCTCATTTCTTTTGGCAAATCGACTATCCATTCGCCTAACATCATTCCCTGATAGCGACGGTTATGTTGAGTAAAGAAAACGACCATAAAGCCTTTCATGTCTATCTCCTCAGCGAGTACCAATCACTTGGTATGAAAGAAGCCCTGCAGCGGTCATCGCCAACGAACCAACCACGTGCAACGAAATTGAGCCAAGCGCCCAGAGCAGTTTTCCCTCCTGAATCAAGGTGACTGTTTCGGCTGAAAATGTAGAAAAAGTGGTAAGACCACCACAAAATCCGGTGATGATCAGGAGGCGCCATTCAGGGCTGAGCGAAGGCGATGCAGCCAAGAAGGCGATGGTCAGCCCTATGAGATAACCCCCGACCATGTTCGCGACTACTGTCCCGGGAGGAATCGTAGGAAATAGAGCGTTCAGCTTTATACCCAAAAGCCAGCGTAACCAAGCACCAACTGAGGCGCCGATGGCAATGACGATCAATGATTTCAGCATGGCGAGCACTCCTTACCAAACCTGGAGGGCCAAGCATGCAGAGGGACAGCGCTGTAAGATGGGCGAAGCACGAAAAGTAAGATCATATCCTGTCCTAAATTAGGGACAGGGAAGCACACCTACGCACCCTGTCCAGGGTTCACGTAGGCATCATCAGCACAAGGCGGTTAAAGGAGGAATGCCATCTCCTGATAAGATCCTATAGCATCCGCGCTACTGACATCAATAACCTCCTCTACAGATCAAGATACCTTTGGCTGATGCTTGCTTTCAAAGTACACCGCTGAGCCACCATCCAAGCATTCCACTGCCCAAGACGACTACCCATGGGGGAACCCTCCAAAACATTAGGGCGACAAGGGCTATCAGCGCCAAACTGAAGTCTTGAGGTTTCAAAATTGCACTCGTCCAGACTGGGTTATATAAGGTCGCCAAGAGTAGCCCTACTACTCCCGCATTAATTCCTGCAAGGGCCGATTGGGTGCGAAAACTATGTCGTAGTTGCTCCCAGAATGGCAGCACGCCGATTACGAGTAGGAATGAAGGTGCGAAGATAGCGACCAGGCATACCGTAGCTCCGATCCAACCAGAGGGTTGGGCGTTCATGGACGCTCCGAGAAATGCTGCGAAGGTAAAGAGCGGGCCCGGTACGGCCTGTGCTAAGCCATACCCAGCAATGAATGTGTCGTTGGTTACCCATCCGTTGAATACGGTCGCAGACTGAAGTAACGGTAGTACAACATGCCCCCCTCCAAAAACTAATGACCCTGCTCGGAAAAAGGCATTCGTCATAGCTAGTGCTTCAGAGGGCCAAACCTGGATCAAAAATGGTAGGCCTACCAATAAGCCAAAGAACACCACCAACGATACCAGACCTACTTTTCGGCTAACTGATATTGGAAGGGGCTCAGCAGTATGCTGTTGAGCAGGCTTGAAAAGCATCAGACCGATGACAGCACTGCAGATAATCACGGCGATCTGCCCCCAGGCATTTGGCCAGATGAGTGCTGCGCAAGCTGCAAACACAGCGATGGTTACCCTGGGCACATCAGTACAAATATTGCGCGCCATTCCCCAGACGGCTTGAGCAACAACAGCAACCGCGACGATCTTAAGTCCGTGCAAAAGACCGCTTGGGAATGCATTTCCCCACGCGGACATCCCTTGCGCAAACAAAACGAGGATTATTGCCGATGGCAGTGTAAACCCAGCCCACGCGGCAACTGCTCCAGAGAAACCAGCACGCGATAGCCCCAAACCTATGCCTACCTGGCTACTGGCAGGCCCTGGCAGAAACTGGCACAGGGCGACCAAATCGATATAACTGCGCTCACTGGTATGCGTCCAGCCAAGTCACCTTCCGAACTCCAGCATTAAGGGCGATGGTGTCCGCGTATTTTTGATCTGACCCCGAAATGTTGGACATCAACATTGGGGGGTGTCATGAAAAAGTACACAGAGCAGGCGAAATTATTGG
>NZ_WIWL01000201.1:0-31709 GCF_009600105.1 Pseudomonas sp. FSL R10-0056 | reverse complement strand
CCGGCGTCGCTCCCGACAAGCTCGAACAGATTTTTCAGCCCTTCACCCGACTCAACGCCGCACGCCCCGGCGGCAGTACCCATTGCAGCAGCACCTCCCACACCCGCAAGTGCTCACGCGGGTTGAAACGATGCGGCAGCTCCATGACCAGACGCGCTTTGTCGTCGCTGAAAGGCACATAGAACGTTGGCCAGCCGTTTGGCCGTCCTACGGTCCAGTGAAGTGGACGGACAAAGTCGAGCTTACGACGCTCATGTTCATCCAGAGGCTGCGAAGACAATGATTGCTGGTGCTCATCGACGACGGCGGCCCACACCCGTTCCTGTTTGCGCAAGCTGCGCAGGAACTCGTCAACGCCTTGCGTGCCGCGTTCCCGCCACGCCGTTTCGGCCTGTCGTGCGTAAGCGATATGGCTCTGCTTGGCCGGTTCGGAGAGGAGGGCGGTAGCATCCTTGAGACGCTTGCTCAGGTCGGCCTGCAAACTGATCACCAGCATGCACAAAAGCGCGAGCACGCCGACCAGTTGCCACAGCAGCGAGTGCCGGTTCGGCAGCCTCATGACTGCAACGGCGCCAGCACATACCCCATGCCGCGTATGGTCTCGACGCGCCCGGCGCTGTAACCGATAGCCTGCAATTTGCGACGAACCCGACTGACATGCATGTCCAGGCTGCGGTCATGTTGTGAGTGCGCCCGATGCATGACCTGTTGGTACAGAAAGGCTTTGCTCAACACCTCGCCGGGATGCTGTATGAGGATTTCCAGTACCCGGAATTCGGTGCTGGTCAGATCGGCCCAGCGGCCGTTGCGGCAAACATCCATGGCCTGCTGATCAAGTTCCAGTTGCGAATCGCTGCGCACTTTTACCTGGGCCTCGTGCTCGTAGGCCACGCGTCTCAGAATGGCATCGATGCGTACATCCATCTCCTGCATGCTGAATGGCTTGGGCAAGTAATCGTCCGCGCCCTGGCTGAAACCGGTTATCCGGTCCTGCTCGGCACCCAGCGCCGACATCAGGATGACCGGGACACGCTGGCACTGGCGCACTTGGGCGAGCACCTCCAGGCCACTGCTGCCGGGTAACATGATGTCCATCAGGATCAAATCGAAACCCTCGGAGCGCACCAGATGCAGAATTTCGTCTGCGTCGTGACGCAACGTGACCGAAAAGCCCCGCTGGCCCAGATGGCTATCCAGGTCGGCGGCAAGCACCGGATCATCCTCAATAGCCAGAATACGGATGGGCATATGGGAAGCAGAGGCGAATTGCATGGAGGGGCAGACCTGTGAATGAGAATTATTATGCATAATTCATTCTGACAAAAAATGTTGCACATTCCTAACCAAAGCAAGATTTTCGTCATGCAGATGTACGAGCTTTAAGCTTTCGGTCGCTCTGAAGGCGTCAGTACGTATGGACATGCCCGGGCGCTCCAGCATTGAATGCAACGCCGGCAAGCAGGGCAAAGACAGGAAGACAGCAGGGCAGTTCAAGCCAGGTTAGCTCAAACAGGATGATCCTCTTCAACGTATGGGAGCGGCGCTTATTATCGATGCAGGCGGATTTTCTGCCTGGTCAGGTCGCAGCGAAAAGTGCCGCTATCACCGCGAACCGCATACAGGGTTGCTCTGTAAAACGACGATAGCCGTGAACAGTGCAAGTCGCGTAGTTTCCGGTACGCCCACGCCCAGCTGCGTTTAGATACCTTGGCCCTGTCCATGTTTTTACGCCTCCATGATTGGATCCAAAACAATAGCAAATAGCCATTAGCTGGTGATATAAGGACTTGAGTAAAAGTGTGTAAATTTTTCAGGCATCCGTCGGCAAGTCTCATGCGGCTCAAGCCAGCCGGGGCCCCTGTATTTACTTGCGTGTAGCCAGTGGAGCAGGCGCGGAACAGGCTTTTCAGTTATTGAGTCCAACCTGAGCTCCGGGTTATCCCGGGTCTGATCAACAGTTTTCTGCCTGAGCCCCTATTGTGGCCGGAGTAGCCATATCGATGATTTTGGTGGTTGAAGGCATCAGCGCCAGCGGTAAAACCACGTGGTGCACCCGGCATGGAGGGCCGCATGTGATTGCTGAGCACGGCCGTCTTGACGGTGTGCCGGAGCGTGCCAGTGATCCCGTCGCAGCCGCAGTTTTCTGGGCCGAGCGTAACGTCGATCGATGGCAGGCCGCGCTGGCTATGGAAGCCAGGGCTCCATGGGCGGTGTGCGACAGCGACCCGCTCAAGCTTCACTACCTGTGGTGCCTCTGGCAGATCGATGAAGCCAGCACAAACGACTGGCAAACAGAACTGGACGCCACCCGTGACACTGTCGCACAGGGGCGTATCGGCTTTGCAGACGCTTACATTGTCGGGCGCATAGACCCGCAACTGGCACGGCAGCGAGCCCGTGCAGACTCCACTCGGCGCAGAAGCAATTTCGAGCTGCATGTACGGCTGCAGCAGGCGTTACTGACCTGGTACGCAGCGATCGAGCACGTGCTGCCCGGCAGTGTGCACGTGGGCTTTCCTGCAAAAATGCCCGTTGCGCAACCACGTAATGACAGGTACCCGTTGGCGGCCTTTGACCGGATGATCGCATTGCTGCCCGGTAAGTAATCAGAGCTAACGCAGCAATGCCCACCACGCCCGCAATGCTGCTCAAGTGTGGGAGCGGGCTTGCTCGCGATGGTCGTCAACGATGACGCGTATTAGCTGAGTAAATGCGGCGCCATGAAGAACATCGCGAGCAAGCCCGCTCCCACAAAGGCAGAAATCGTTTAAATGAACAACAATGCCCACCACGCCCGGTCACTTACTCGCGTGCATCAAACGCCGCAGCGTATTTCACTACCCCGACAGGCAGCTCGCCAGTAAAGGACAGGGCCTGGAAGTATTCAGGGGGAACGTCGGGCAACTCAAGGCCGGGGTGGGCTTTAAACCCGAAGCGGCCATAATAGGCAGGGTCGCCCAGCACGACGCAACCCGCTGCGCCCTGTTGCCGCAGCTGTTGCAGTGCGGCCCTCATCAATGCCGAACCGATGCCCTTGCCCTGACGGTCAGGCCTTACACTGATCGGCCCCAGGCCATACCATCCGGTTACCCCGGACGAAATGCTGACAGGGGAAATGGCGACATGGCCGAGGATTTCGTCATGTTCTGCCGCCACCAGGGAGATGCTCAGTTGCCCGGTGCGCCGCAGTGCATTGACGATGAAATGCTCGGTGTGGCTTGAATACTTTTCGTTCCTGAACGCTGCCTCGGTCAGGCGACTGATGGCTTCGATGTCTTGCGGTCGTTCTTTGCTAATGGTCATGTGCATGTTCAACGTTTCGATGCCCATAAATACCTCGGGTGGAGTCGGCAAGTGGCTGCCAGCGCATTGTGCATGCGTTCGTTGGCCCGTGCTGAGTGTGAGCAGCTTCGCTGCCTTCGGTGGGTTTCTATGAACGGTATGGCTTCAAGTGTTCAGGGGACGTGGACGAGTCGGCGGGGCTGGTGTACCAGCCGATGGAAAAGACCATGCCGACACCGCCCGCGTCTGCGCCGCAGGCAGGTTGATTGCAGCAGCTACCGGCCGGGGTTTGTATGAACTTACGGCGAGTGGCGAAAGCGCCCTGGGCGAGCTTGGCCCTGAGCCGCAAATGGGTAGTCCAGGACCTCGACAGCCGGGCGCTTGCAGTGACGCCCAAGGGGCGTAAAGCACTGGCTGGCCAATTTGGTTTGCAGTCTGAAATCCACGATGATGCACTATCAGCCGCACAGGGCAGGGCTGTTAACGCCATTCATGGGGTGTTCTGACTTTTGTCCGTGGGAGCTTGACTGCGTCCCGGTTTTTTCCTGTCGAGGCTGCGTGGCCTGACAGCGGCCAGTTTTTTCTGAAAGGCAGGGCATTCAATATGACGGGGAGCGGGGCAGGCCGCTGCTCGCCTGAGCTCGTCGCGAATTGTGCTCAAGCGCTGGATGGTGCGATCAAGCTCGTCAGCTTTTTCTGCCAGCCGCTGGTGATCAATTTCGGGCTGACCGTCCGCCTTCAGCATGGCGGCGATATCGTCCAGTGAAAACCCCGAACACTGCCCCAGTGCGATCAACGACAGGCACTGAAGTACATCCGCACTGAACACACGGCTCAGGCCCCGACGGCCTGTCGAGCGGATCAGCCCTTTTTCTTCGTAGTAGCGCAGGGTTGAGGGCGGCAGGCCGCAGCGCCGTGCCACTTCACCGATCTCCATTTCTTTCATGCTTGACCTCAAGTCGACTTGAACTTGCAGACTGCTCTGACCAGGCCGACAAAACAGGCTTAATGCAGAGGGTACAACATGCAAACAAGTGAGATGGTACTGCGTATTCTGTTGGTTGGCGTGGGGGCCACCTTGATCATGGACGCAGGCGCTTTAATTCGTGCACGGGTCTTTGGTATCCCGTCCCTTGACTATGGGCTCATCGGTCGTTGGCTGGGCCTCATGCGCCAGGGGCAGTTTCAGCATGCCTCGATTGTGGCTGCGCCGCGTGTCAGGCATGAGCGTCTGATCGGCTGGGTTTTTCATTACCTGACGGGCATTGTCTTCGCGTTGCTGCTGGTTGTACTCACGGGTGTGGAGTGGTTGTTCCATCCCACGCTGATGCCTGCATTGGCCGCTGGCTTGATCAGTATGGCGGCACCGTTTTTTATCTTGCAGCCCGCCTTCGGCTTCGGCATCGCTGCATCGAAGACGGCGGCTCCCTACGTGGCAAGGCGCCGAACCCTGATCACCCATCTGACGTTTGGCCTGGGGCTCTATGTCGCCGGGTGGCTGGTACTGCTGCTCTATCCGACGCCGCATGCCTGAGGCGTTGCCCCGACCCGGCAGCGATGCGCCCATGAGGTACACAGCCACCTGAGCTGCCCAATACTGGCGCATCCGCTTTGCACCAAAAACAGACCTGCCCGACCTAAGTAGAAGCATTTGGCCGTATCTGTTTTGCAATCTTTTCTCTGGTTGCGGTTTTTTCTCCCTTCGTTAATTCATGGCATAGCGCTTGCTCTGGGACATCACCGGGCGCAGACATTTCTGTGGTCGGGCGATGCCGCATGCCGGGTTGTTCGTCAGTCATTGCCTGCGTATTTCCCTTCGATGCAAAGGACTGGTCATGCAAGAGAAAGCAATGGTTGTGAGCCGACGCAAAGTACTCAACTGGATCGGCGTGACAGCAGGCGCCGCTGCGATGTATCAGGCGATGAGCTCATTGGGCTTTGCCGCAGAATCAAATTACCAGCGTGACTTCGCCTTGAGCGGCGCACCGAAAGGCACCCGCGTACTGATCCTTGGGGCCGGGCTGGCCGGCATGACCGCCGCCTACGAACTGCGCAAGGCCGGCTACCAGGTCAAGGTGCTGGAGTTCAATGCCAAACCCGGTGGGCGTTGCTGGACGTTGCGTGGCGGTGACCGCTTCACCGAGCTGGGCGGCGCTACCCAGCATTGCGAATTCGACAAGGGCCTGTACCTCAACCCCGGCCCTTGGCGCATCCCGTATCACCACCATGCGGTGCTCGACTACTGCCACAAATTCGGCGTCGCACTGGAGCCCTTTATTCAGGTCAACTACAACGCAATGGTGCACTCCACCAAGGCGTTTGGCGGCAAGCCGCAGCGTTATCGTGAAGTGCAGGCGGACTTTCAGGGGCATGTGGCCGAGTTGTTGAGCAAGGCCGTCAATCAGCACGGCCTGGATCAGGCACTGACCCGGGAAGACCGCGAACGCCTGCTGGAAGTGATGCGCAAATGGGGTGCGCTGGATGCCAGCAACGCCTACAAAAAATCCTTGGAGACCAGCATGCGCCGTGGCTTTGCCGTGGACGACGGTGGCGGCCTGATGCCGGAGGCGGTGGCGTCCGAGCCGATCGACTGCAAGGCACTGCTGGATTCGAATCTGTGGCAAAGCATCGCCAGCGGCCAGGAATATGAATTCCAGAGCAGCATTTTCCAGCCCGTAGGCGGTATGGACATGATTGCCCAGGCCTTCCAGAAGCAGGTCAATGACCTGATCCATTACAACGCCAAGGTCACGCGCATCCAGCAAAACGACAAAGGCGTGACCGTGACCTATCAAAACAGCGACGGTAGCGGCGGGGCACAACAGGAGCAGGCCGACTGGTGCGTGTGCACATTGCCGCTGTCGATCCTCGGGCAACTGCCGGTTGATGTCAGTGCACCGATGATGAGCGCGATCCGCGCCGTGCCTTACGAGTCTTCGATCAAGGTCGGACTGCAATTCAAGCGCCGGTTCTGGGAGCAGGACGAGCATATCTACGGCGGCATCAGTTACACCGATACGCCGATCAGCAAAATCAGCTACCCGAGCACCGACTATGGCAAGCAGGGCAAGGGCGTATTGCTCGGTGCCTATATCTGGGGGCCGAACGCTTATGAGTTCACCGCCATGAGCCCGCAAATGCGCGTGCAGAAAGCCGTTGAGTACGGTGCCCAGGTTCACCCCCAATACCCGGCAGAGTTCGAAAACGGCATTGCCGTCGGCTGGCACCGCGTGCCCTGGACCAACGGTTGCTATGGCCTGTGGACCCCTGAAACCCGCCAGCAGCATTACAAGAATCTGTGCCAGATTGACGGTCGCATCGTCCTTGCCGGTGAGCATGCTTCCTATATCCCGGCCTGGATGGAGGGCGCGATCCTGTCCTCCCAGGATGCGATCAAGCGTCTGCATACCCATATTATTGCCAGCGCGAAAGCGGCCTGAGCCAGGAGTTAGCCATGAGAATGACTTTAACCACCGCTACCCTGGCAGGCCTGCTGGTCAGTGCCACTGCGCTTGCTGAAGATGCACCCATGCTGTCCACCTCCGGCAAGTTCGATCAGGCCAGCGGCGAAGCTCTGTTCAATCAGGTCTGCCAGGGCTGCCATATGGCTGAAGGCCAGGGCTCCCACGGGGCGGGCGCCTACCCGGCGCTGGCTGCCAACCAGAAACTCGGGGCCAAGGTGTACCCGGTGTATATGGTGACATCAGGGCAGGGCGGTATGCCGGGTTTCAAGAAGTACATGGATGACCAGCAGATAGCCTCGGTGGTCAACTATGTGCGGACTCATTTTGGCAATCACTATGCTGACTCCGTGACAGTGGAGGATGTTCAGGCGGTCACCCGACGCTGACAAGCAACCATGGACTGCGCGCTTTTTTCATGACCCTCAAGGAATACAAAAATGTCTAAAAAATTGATCCCCGCTTTTGTGTTGACCTCGGTGCTGGCCGGCCTGATGACTACCCAGGTCAACGCCGCAGAAGTGATCCGTCACAAGCTGCCCAACTCGGACTTCCCGATCTCTCTGGCCGTGGAAATACCACCGGGTGTCACCCTGGTCAACCTCAGTGGCGTGGTGCCGCCTATTGCCGACAGCAAGGCCGATCCCAAGACCCTGGCGGCCTATGGCGACACCGAAGTGCAGACGGTCAACGTGCTGAAAAATATCGAAGCCACTCTCAAAAGCCTGGGCCTGACCATGGGCGATGTGATCAAGATGCAGGTGTATCTGGTGGGCACGCCGGAAACCGGCAAGATGGACTTCGCCGGATTTATGAAGGGCTATACCCAGTTCTTCGGTACCAAGGCCCAGCCCAAGCTGCCAACCCGCTCGGCGTTCCAGGTGGCCGGCCTGGCCAACCCCAACTACCTGGTAGAGATCGAGGTGACGGCCGCCCGGCCTTAACTCCGGGCCAAGGGGCAGGCGCGAGCGCGCCTGCCTGTCAGGCTAGAAGCTGACTTCTCCAGTCAGGCGCAGCGTCCTTCCTTCTCCCCAACTCACACGTCGGGTGTTGCCGCCCGAAGCCACAAAGTAGCTGCGATCGGTCAGGTTGCTGGCGTTGAGCTGCAGTGAGGTTTCCTTGCCCAGCAGATGGCTGGTCTTCCAGGATGCAAAAGCATCCACCGTGGTGTAGTCCGGCAGCTCGAAAGAGTTGCTGATATCCCCTGCGCGCTTGCCCACATAACGGGCTCCGGAGCCCAGGCGCAAGCGGCCGGCGAAAATATCGGCCGGAACTTCATAGGTCAGGTAAGCCCCGCCCACATGACGGGCCACGTTGAACAGGCGATTGCCCTCGGTTTGCCGGGTGTCCTTTTTGATCCGTGCATCGGTGTAGGCGTAGTTGGCGATGACGCTCCACTGCGCGTTCAGGCGTCCGCTCATGCTCCATTCCAGACCGTTTGACTGCACTTCACCGGCAATGCGCTGGATCATATTGCCGAACGCGTCGAGTTCTCCGGTGTTCTGTTGTACGTTCTTTTTCAGGATGTCGTACACCGCCAGCTGGCTGGTCCAGTCGCCGTTGTCATACTTCATGCCGACTTCGTACTGGCGGCCGGTTTCAGACTTGTAGGTGCCTTCGAACGTGGTGCCGGTTTCCATCTCATTGGGTGCGAATGACTGGCTGTAGTTGCCATACAGCGAGAGGTCGTCACGCATCTGATACACCAGCCCCAGGAAGGGCAAAAGCCTGGATTCGCCCTCATCGGTGGTTTGCTTGAAGTCCAGGCCCGCGCCAGAGTCGATCGAGTAATGCTGATAGCGCAGGCCCGGGGCCAGAATCCATTTTTCGCCCAGGTGGATAGTGTCTTTGACGTACAGCGACTGGCCCTTGATATGGCTTTTGCCGTTGGTGTTGGACGGGTTCACCTTACCCACCGGCGGCAGCAGGCCATACTGCGGGTCGGCCGGGTAGAAACCGCCGACATTGCTGCTTTGCAGGAAGTCGCCGTTGGCTTCGCGGCGGGTTTCATAGTCGACACCCGTGACCAGGTCGTGATCGATACCGAGCCAGGTCTTGTTACCAATCCAGTCCAGCGACAGGTAAGCGTTCTCCCGGTTGGCGCCCACGTTACGACGAAACCGCCGGGTCAGCTCGCCTGTTGCCGGGCGATATTCACTGGGGTCGGCCTGGTAGTCGTTGTAATGGTCATACACCCAGCCCGTGGTCAGGCGCACCCTTGAAGTGGGGTCGAGGCGGTACTCGGTGGTGGTGTTGAGCGACTGGCGCTGGCCTTGGGCGCGGGTCCATTTTTCGTCCAGGCGTTTGTCGCGGCTGCCCACATGATGGCCGTTGTAGAACAGCGCGCCACGGTCCAGGGTATTGCTGTAGTCGTTGTATTCATAAGCGGCGAGAAACGACAGATCCTCAGACTCGTAGGACAGCGAAGGGGCGACCAGTTTCGACTTGTTCTGACCAAAGTTGCGCCAGTAATCCTCGTCGCGGTTTTGCCCGATCAATCGAAAGGCGAACCCGCTGTCACCCAGCGGCCCGGTGACATCGAACCAGCCATCGCCACCGCCCTGATCGCTCAGGGTGCCGCCCAGTGTGCTGTTCCATTGGTACTGCGGTTTTTTCGTGATCACGTTGATCACTCCGCCGGGTTCCTGCATGCCGTAGAGCAGTGAAGCAGGGCCCTTGAGCATCTCCACGCGCTCGGTGGTGACACGTTGAAAGTTGCGGCCGATGGGCATGCGTACACCATCGCGCAACACGCCGCCATCATCGGAATTACCGAATCCGCGCTTGATAAAACTGTCCTGGGTGCCGCCGAAGTTATTGCTGACCACCACCCCGGGCATGAACTTGATCACGTCTTCGAGGGTTTGCGGTGCTTGATCCTTGAGTTGCTGACGGGTCACTGTATCGACCACTTGCGACTGCTGCAGAAAGGGGGTTTCAGTCTTGTCAGCCGTCGAGCTGTAGCCCGCACGGTAGTCCGTATCGTCTTCGGCAGATTGCACGCCGTCGACCTGAATACTGGGCAGTTGCATGGGCGCGTTTTCACCCGCAAGCACCGTGCAACTGATCACCAGGCCGGTACATACACCCAGTGGCACAAAGCCTGCCCGTTTGAATCCATGCTTCCTTTGCAACATCCGTAACACTCCACACCAATGACGGCAGATAACTGAACGCGCTGCCGAGAACCGGGCAATGAACGGTGCGAAGTTGTTGATGCTTCGCTGTTCAGTGCGTGGGTTGAAACGTCTATGACGCGCGTTTCAGACTCGGCAGCGGGGCTGAATCGTATCAGCAGCAGGAATGTTTATCATTTACTTTGGTATTGCAGGCAGCGCACTACCACCAGTACTTGGGGTAACTGCCGCGGTGGCGTGTGTTATTCAGGCACCAGGCAACCACCACGATCACGATGGAGCCCGCCAGCACCGGGGTCAGCAGAAAAGACAGCGGCGCGCCTGTCATCAGCACCACAATCGGGTTGGCCCCTGCCGGGGCATGCAGGGTACGGGACTGTTGCATGGCAACCAGAGCCAGCCCGACGGCCAATGCGCAGGCCCACCACGAATTGCCCAGGGTATGCAAAATAATCAGTCCGACCAGGGTGGATATGACATGCCCGCCGATGATGCTGCGTGGTTGAGCCAGCGGCGAGTCGGGGACGCCAAAGGCCAATACGCAACTGGCCCCCATTGAAGCCATAAGCCATGGAGTGCCTGACAGGTTGCTCAGCCAGCCAGTAGCACCAATGGCGATGACTGCACCCATAAACGATGTCAGCGTAAAACGCAGGGAGGGTGCGGCTGGCGCACCGGATATGAGCAGGCGACGTGCAGACATGGGAGTACTCGCGACGGGGGATGTGACAAAAGGATACCGATCGGTATACCTGCAAGTCAACCGATCGGTATACACTGTGTTGCATTCCACAGGAGGCCAGTACCCATGAGTACGTCTGATGCAATCACCCGCGCCGCCCTGCGCCTGTTCTATCGACAGGGTTTTCACGCCACCGGGGTGGAGCAGTTGAGCCAGGAGGCAGGCGTTACCAAGAAGACGCTATACCGGCATTTTTCCAGCAAGGACCATCTGGTCGAGGCAGCTCTGGAACTCCGCCACAACGAGTTCATGGCGAAAGTGCGAGCGGCAGTGGATGCGGTTGCGGTCTCACAGCGCCCGGCTGGCTACCTTGATTTCATAGCATCCTGGGTTCAGGAAGCGGATTTTTACGGCTGTGCCTTTATCAATGCATCCGCTGAATATGCCAGTCTGTCAGAGCAGCCACACAGGCTGGCGCACCAGCACAAGCAGGCCCTTCAGGCCTATCTTGAGGAAATATGTGCGCAAGCGGGCTATATGAATCCGCGCGTGGCAGCCATGCAGTTACTGCTGATCGGCGAGGGCCTGATCGTGTCCTGCCAGGTCAATGGTGCGTGCCCTGAGCTGATCATGGCGGGCAAGGAGATGCTGGTTTTGCTCAGTGCTCAACGGGCTGCTGACCCGGCGCAAAGAGCTCATCCAGCAAGCTGAACACGGTGCTTTTCACTGCGCTGTTGAGCTCGGTCCATGCCAGCCCGGTCGTTGCCCGGTAGCCCTGCAGTTCCAGCGGCCTGGAGATGACATTGGCGGGTAATGCGCGCCCGGCATTGGCCGGCAGCAAACCGACCCCCAACCCGGCAGAGACCAGCGCAAGCATGGTGGTGAACTCGCCCAGCTCGGTTGCATTTTGCAGATGCGCGCCCCGGTGGGTGAGCGCCTGCATCACTTCATCGTAAAAACCGGGGGCGTAGCGCCGGGCCAGGATAAACACCGGCAGCTGGCTCAGGTCGGTTGGGTGCAGGCTGGTGCAGGCCACCAGCGGATGGTCGCCGGGCAGGGCGACAATAAAGCTTTCCTGCAGCACTTCGCGGGTCTGGATGCCCGGGATGGTGGCCGGCAGACGCATCAGTCCGAAATCAAGCTGGCCGTTTTTCAGTGCTACGGCCTGATCCGGGCCCGGCATGTCCTTGAGTTCAAGTTCGATGCGCGGGAAGCGGGCATGCAGCGAGCGGATCAGCCTTGGCAGCAATTGGGGCAGTACCGAGGATACAAAACCAAAGCGTACCCGGCCGATTTCGCCGCGCCCGCACGCCCTGGCTACATCCGCGGCATGGGCCGACTGGTAGAGCGTGGCCCTGGCTTCGGGCAGGAAGAGAGTGCCCACTTCGGTCAGTGCCACCGAGTGCCGGTTACGCTCGAACAAACGCACCCCCAGCTCTTCTTCAAGCATTTTGATCTGCATGCTCAGGGCCGGTTGCACGATGGACAGCCGTTGCGCGGCGCGGCCGAAGTGCAGCTCTTCGGCCAGGGTCACAAATGATCGCAGGTGTTTGATTTCCACAGAGCACTCCAGGCTATGCAACGACGTCATGGCGAAGCGCATGGTAATGGATCACGGGCAGTTTTAGCCAAGCACGACAATGTGCTGCTGCGCAAAAAGACGCGCACGGCGCGAGCGGACGTTGGACAATAGGTGTTTTAACTCAAGCAAGTGATCACTTATGTCGCAACACGACCTGACTTTCATCCCTGATCCTGATGCGGACTCCATCTCTTCGGATGTTGCCGGCTTTGCGGGTTTGCTGGTTTCGACGCAGATTCCAACCCGTGCGGATGGCAGCCTGGAACTGGGCGGGATTGTCGAGCAGAGCGAGTGCACATTGCAGGCGCTCAAGCTGGCGCTGGAGAAGGCGGGCAGCTCGATGGAGCGGGTGTTGCACCTGACCATTTACCTGACCGATATGGCTGATCGGGCAGCGTTCAATGAAGTGTACAAGCGATTTTTTGCCAAGCCTTGGCCGGTGCGGGCAGCTGTGGGCGTGGCCGAGCTGGCCGTTGCGGGGATGCGGGTTGAAGTGACGGCCATGGCGGCCAAGGGCTGATAACAAGGCGAAGGGGTTGAAAGCCCCTCGCCCTGACCCTCTCCCATAGGGCGAGGGTCAAACCCAGTGCACAGGCGAGTCGAGGTAAAGGTGTGTTTGCTTTTGTGCCACAAAGGGGCTGTCGAGCGTGCCCAGTGCTATGGAAATCCAGTCGGCAAATTCACCTTCGCTGCGTGACCAGAACAGGGTCGAACCGCACTCAGAGCAGAACTCGCGCAGCACTGACGGCGAAGAAGAGTAGGCCGTGATCCTGTCCGCCCCTTGGACTATCCGCAATGCGCTGCGCGCAATGCTGGCATAGGAGGCGAATGCTGCGCCATGGCCTTTGCGGCACTGTCCGCAATGGCAATGACTCACTGCTTTTGGCGTTGTGAGCAGTTCATAACGGACCGCTGCACACAGGCAGCTTCCTTGATATCGCCCTGTCATGGGTCGTCCCTGTGTTTGAGCAAATGCTGACTTTAGCACCTCGATGCAATCCGTTGGATGTCACTGTGAGAGAAGTGGGTGTCCGGATTTTGACGCCAAAAATGCCACATAAAATGGTAATTTGGCCATTGCTTTGCTATCAGGCTATGATCAAGGCGATTTTCAAATCGGACACCCTGAGCTATGGCCGTTGACCTGCAGGCGCTCTATCCCAAACTGATCCACCTGATGCTGGACACGGTTTTTGTGGTCGACAGGGACAACCGGATTGCCTTTGTCAGTGATGCCTGCCAGACCCTGCTCGGCTACCGTGCCGACGAGCTTACGGGGACCCTGATCACGGACTATATACACCCTGAAGACCTGGCGATTTCACGGGCCTCCATTGTTCGGGTGATGAATGGCCAGGCCCATGTCGATTTTCGCAACCGTTATGTGCGCAAGGATGGCGCTGTCGTGCATATCCTCTGGGCTGCCTTCTGGTCTGAGGATGTCGGTGCGCGAATCGGGGTGGCGCGGGACGTGACAGCCTTGAGGGCGGCCGAGGACGAATTGCGTTTTCTGGCCCATCACGACCCGCTGACCAAACTGACTAACCGCTCGCTGTTCAATGACCGCCTGGAATCTGCCCTGCGTGCGGCACACCGGCGCCAAGGCACCCTGGCCCTGCTGTTTGTGGATATGAATGACTTCAAGGACATCAATGATGTCTATGGGCATGCCATGGGCGATCGCGTGTTGTGCATGGCTGCGCAACGCCTGCACCGTTGTGTGCGCGAATCGGACACGGTGGCGCGCATGGGCGGTGATGAGTTCACCGTGCTGTTGACCGATATCCAGTCCGCGGACGACGTGGCCTGGAAAATCGAACAGATTACTGCGGCGATGGCCGAGCCGCTCGGGGCTGAATTCGGCGGGATCAAAATGCCGTCTTGCAGTATTGGCATGGCCTTTTACCCCGTGGACGGAGAGGATGCCGATACGTTGCTCAGCCATGCCGATGGCGATATGTACCGGATAAAAAGGCACGGTTCCAGAGCCGGGTAACAAGGGGGAGGGTACCTGCGTCAAAATGGCCTGACAAATCCCGGGCCGCGCTCTTCAACTTGTACCTGTCTGCGGCTACTATGCGCGCCCTGATTCTGCCTGGTCGATGCTTGTCTTGAGCCCTGCCTGTCACTCGCGGCCACGTCCGTGGCGTCGAGGATGCACAATCACACACCCCGGTTTTTCTGTCTCGCCCCGGCCTTTGCCGGCAGGTGCCGCTGTGCTTTTGCCCGAGCGGGTTATCCATTGATCAATGAGGTCTTGAGTCAATCATGTCTGTCCAATTGCTGGCGATGGCGCTGGCGCCGTTACTTGGGCTGTTTATCATCAGTATCGGCAACGGCATGCTTGCCTCGCTGACTACCCTGCGCCTGGACACAATGGGCCAGTCGGCGACCATGGTCGGTATCGTGTCTTCGGCGTATTTTATCGGGCTGACCCTGGGCTCGATCTTCAATGACCGGCTGATCGTACGCATCGGTCATATCCGCGCCTACAGCTGCTTCGCGGCATTGATTGCCACCTCGATCCTGTTCCAGGGCATGTCATCCGAGCCCTGGACATGGTTTGTCCTGCGCCTGGTCAACGGTTGGGCCAGCGTCGGCGTGTTCCTGGTGGTGGAAAGCTGGTTGTTGATGGCCGCCGACCCCAAGATTCGCGGGCGCCTGCTGGCTTTGTACATGATTGCCCTCTACGGTGCGGGGTTGCTGGGGCAGGTCAACCTGGGGGCCATTGCCCTGACCGGTGACACGGTGCCCTTTATGATCGCCGCCATATTGGCCTCGCTATCGTTGTTGCCCATTGTCATGTTGCCGCGGGCAACCCCGATTGTTGAGCGCGCAGAACCGCTGATGCCCTTGCAGTTGCTGCGTGCCACGCCCACCGGGGTGATTGGCTGTTTTGGTTCGGGTATTGCCATTGCCGCGGTGTATGCGTTGCTGCCCTTGTACCTGCAACGTATCGGCCTGGACGTGACCGAGGTCGGGCATATGATGGCCTGGGTGATTCTTGGCGCCATGCTGTTGCAGTACCCGGTCGGGCGCTGGTCGGACCATCAGGACCGGCATCTGGTATTGATCGTGCTGGGCGCTGCCTGCGCAGTGCTGTCATTGATCATCCTGATGCTGCCAGCGGGTTCGCCGTTACTGGTAGTGGCGTTTTTTCTGCTGGGGGGCGGTATCTTCGCGATTTACCCGGTGGCGGTCAGCCATGCGGCGGACCGGGCATCGTCGGGGGCGATCGTGAGCATGATCCAGGGCTTGCTGCTGATCAACTCCCTGGGCTGTGCCATCAGCCCGCTGGTGATTTCGCCGCTGATGACCCGGGTCGGTGAAGCCGGGCTATTCTGGGCCCTGGCCGCGCTGAACCTGGGCCTGGTGCTGCTGTTTGCCTGGCGTCGTGCCAAGGGCTCGGAGCCAGTGACCGCAGCTCCCTTTACCGCGGCGGCACAAATGTCGGCCGTCGGGGTCGAGATGCGCGTCACCGAAGACCTGGCCCAGGCGGTGCTGGAGCATGAGCGCGAGGCCGATGGCGAGGTGTCAGACGAGTTGGCTGTTGCTACCGGCAAACCTTGAGGTCAAGGACTGCCGGTGTGGCCGTAGGGGAGGGTGTCGCGGGTGACCGATTGACGGCCCCTGGAATGCGCCCCCGCAGGGGCGCAGCGATCAATTGACCGGCATTTGCGGGCGACGTTTGACGCGACGCTTGATAAAGATGGCAATCACGATCAAGAGCAGTGCCAGCACGCTGAAGAACACCGTGTTGAACCAGGGGAAAGGCTCATCCCGGCTGTTGGTGGCTTCGATCGCAGTGATGTTGGGGAACACCGAGAAGATCTTGATGCGCCAGCCGTAGTAGCGGATCAGCGCCAGCTGGTTGGCATCGCGGGAGTAACCCTGGGCCTTGGCTTGGATATCGGCAGAGTCGAACTTGAAATACCAGGGGAAGGACCAGCCGGTGTCTTCGTTGCGATAAACCATGACCTCCTTGGTCACCGGGTCTTCAGTGTTGATGAAATACACATCCCGGGTCGGGCCGTCAGCCGGGTTTTCTGCGCTGATCACACCGTTGTGATCCATGCGCTTGACCTCAACCCCCGTGACCATCACCACATCGTGCTGGGGCAGAAAGTAAAACAGCCCCAGCCCCACGGCGCCGACTGCCAGCAGGATGACTCCCAGAATGATGCCTTTGAGCCATTTCATGCAAAAACCACGCACATATCAATTATTCCTGATGACTGTTGATTGAACTTGCGGCGCAGCTTATCGCAGCCTGCCCAAGGGACTACAAGGCCTGCATGCGCTGGCTACATAATTTGTAGCATTTTAGCTGTGCGTTTGCTCGCAGGCCTGCGCACCTCTCTTTGTGGCAGCGAGCCTGCTCGCGATACTGACGACAAGGTCTGTGAGGTAGATCGTGTCGATACCCTCGCGAGCAGGCTCGCTCCCACAGAAAATCAACGGCTGGCCGCTGCCCGGCTGATGCAACGCTGACGGCGTTCATCAACCCGCTGGGCAAACCAGGCGGTGGTCAGGTTGCGGGTGATTTTCGGGCTTTGCAGGGTGATGCCCGGTAATACCGCACGGGGCAGCGGCTTGCCTTGCTGGCGGTCGGCGAGGGCGAACACGTCCTGGTACAGGTCGGTTTCGTTGAAGTCCAGGCTGTCGCCTTTTTCAAGCTGACGGCGGATAGCGTTATGGCTCAGGCCCAGTTGCTTGCCCAGGGCGCGTACAGCCCGCTCGGTGGAGCCAACCGCGTAAGAGCCCGGAATAGTCAGGTCGCCATCCAGTGCCAGCGGTATGCCAGATGCACGGCTGACGGCATTCTGAAAAGCGGCATTGCGGCTGGCGTACCAGCCCGCGTTGAAGTCGGCAAAACGGTACAGCGACTGGTTGTAGTCCACCGGGTAACCGAGCAGATGGGCGATGCCGAAATACATGCCACCGCGGCGGGTGAAGACTTCCTGGCGGATCGAGTGGGCCACCGGGTAGGGATAGTCCCGTGCACGCTTTTCGGCAAAAGCGATGCTGACCTGCATTGGCCCGCCGGTATGCACCGGGTTCAAGCCGCCAAACAAGCTTTTGCCCAGTGGCACCATGCCGATGAAATCATCAAAAATGGCGCTCAACTGGCCCTCGGTGCGGGCCGCATCCAGGCGTTGGTTGTAGGTTTTACCGTCGGGCGAAGTGATGCTCAAGGCACTGCGCACTACAAATTCGGGGATATGCAGCTTGCCGGCGCGGCGGTTGATTTCACTGCGGGCGATCTTGCCCAGGCCCGGTACCGGCGGGTCGGCCTGAAAGGTCGATTCCTGCTCGGTCACAGCCAGCACGGAACAGAGGTTTTCATCGGTGGGCGCGAGGGCTTGGGCAGTGAATGCGACCTGGATATCCGTTGCCCAGCCGGTGCGGTCTGCAACCTTGGCCGGGAGCAGTTGCACGATGCGGGCGCGGGTCTGGTCGGGAGTCCGGCTTGGCAGTGTTTGTGTGCTCTGACTGCTGCAACCTGCCAGTACCATTAGCGGAATAATCGGTAAACAACACCTGAAAAATCGATTCACCAGCGTTTAACTCCCTATTAGTGCGCAACCTGCAGTCGCGCTCAATCGTCGCGTGTAAGCACTTCCAGCAGTTCGATCTCAAACCGCAGGTTGGAGTTCGGTGTGATATGCGCGCCCATGCTTCTTTCACCATAGGCCAGGTGCGCGGGTACCTGCAGTGCGCGCTTGCCGCCGACCTGCATGCCCATCAGGCCGATGTCCCAGCCCTTGATCACTCGCCCGGTGCCGATCACGCACTGGAACGGCTTGCCGCGCTGATGCGAAGAGTCGAATACCGTGCCGTCTTCGAGCCAGCCGGTGTAGTGCGTGGTAATCAGGGCACCTTTGACCACGGCTTTACCGTCGCCGGGTAACAGGTCAGTGATGTGCAGTTCGTCAGTCATGGCGATAAGGCTCAAAAAAGTAGGATGAAGGATTGTACAGGGCAGGGGGATTTCTTGATCCAAAGGCATTGTTACATTTTGTATTAATTATTTTATGTAGGAAAAGGCTCTAAAACAAAGGGATTGCGGAACTTCCAAATGAGTATTGATGTCATTTGCGCTTTACTCTCAAATGAGAGTCCCTATCATCGCAGCCCTGGCAGTGCCGGGGAAAGCTAAACACGTAGGTCCTTTCGAGGTCGTGCGTCAGCAATTACCAGCCTTTGGCCTGCTGAGCACACTCCATTGTTAAGGGATCAACTGGACATGTCGTCTCGATTCAACCGCAGTCATCTTTCACTGGCTCTCATGGCCGCTCTGGCTTCGCCCACCCTGCTTGCCGACGCACTTGAGCGTGAGCGTGACGAAGTACCGGTAGAGGCCACCGATTTGCCAGTGGATGGCACCCGCCAGGCGTTGCAACTCGAAGAAACCCGTGTATTGGGCACTGCTGCCCAGGAGCTGAAGCAGGCACCCGGCGTGTCGATCATCACCGCCGAAGACATCAAGAAGCGCCCGCCGGCCAATGACCTGTCCGACATCATTCGTCGCGAACCCGGGGTCAACCTCACCGGTAACAGTTCCAGCGGCGCCCGCGGCAATAACCGGCAGATCGACCTGCGTGGCATGGGCCCGGAAAACACCCTGATCCTCATCGACGGCAAGCCGTCTTCTTCGCGCAATGCCCAGCGCTATGGCTGGAGCGGCGACCGTGATACCCGTGGCGAAACCAACTGGGTACCGGCCGAAGAAGTCGAGCGCATCGAGATCCTGCGCGGCCCGGCAGCGGCGCGCTACGGTTCAGGGGCAATGGGCGGGGTGGTCAATATCATCACCAAGCGTCCATCGGACAAGCTAAAAGGCTCGTTGACCGCCTATTACCTGGCGCCGGAAGACGACGCCGAAGGTGTCAGCAAACGCACCAACTTCAACCTCAGCGGGCCGATCACGGATGATCTGGTGTTTCGTGTGTATGGCGGCCTGAACAAGACCGATGCTGACGATCCGGGCATCAATACCGCTGCCCAGGCCTCCCCCGACAGCGTCGTGGCGGGCCGCGAAGGCGTGCGTAACAAAGACATCAACGGCCTGCTCAGCTGGCAATTCACCCCTGAGCAGAGCCTGGACCTGGAAGCCAGCTACAGCCGCCAGGGCAATATTTTTGCCGGCGACACCATGCTCAACAGCGGGGGTGACTTCGTCAACAGCCTGACCGGCAAAGAGACCAGCGTGCTGCAGCGGAGCACCTTTTCGGCTACCCACAATGGTTCGTTTGACTGGGGCTCGACTTCGGCCTCGCTGACCCACGACCTGACCCGCAACGCGCGTCTCAACGAAGGCCTGGCCGGTTATGGTGAAGGTGCACCTTCTGCCAGCGCCGGCAGTTTTGAATCGCGTCTGCGCAATACCCGTGCTACAGGTGAGGTCAATCTGCCGCTGAACATGGGCACCGCCCAGGTCCTGACTCTGGGTGGTGAATACCTCTACGAGTCGCTCAATGACCCGGGCTCGTTGCGTCCGCAAAGCTGGGATCCGGGGGCTGACGGCACACCCGGCCTGCCGGGTACGGACCGTACGCAAACCAAAACCACGGCCAACAGCTATGCGTTCTACGTCGAAGACAATATCGAAGTCGGCGCCAAAACCATCGTTACCCCCGGCGTGCGTTTCGATCACCACAGCGAATTTGGCGGCAACTGGAGCCCGAGCCTCAACGCCTCGCATCAGCTCACCGATGAGTTGAGCATCAAGGGCGGTATTGCCCGGGCCTATAAGACCCCGAACCTGTACCAGTCCAACCCCAACTACCTGCTGTACAGCCGCGGTAGTGGCTGCAGCTCGGTTGAAGTGAATATCGGTGGCTGCTACCTGGTGGGTAACCCGGATCTCAAACCGGAAATCAGCGTCAACAAAGAGATCGGTCTGGCGTTCGACAAGGGCACCTGGCGCACCAGCGCCACCTATTTCCGCAACGACTACCAGAACAAGATCAATGCCAGCAACGAATCGGCATTCCGCCTGCCCAACGGCCGTCGCGTGCTGCAATGGGAAAACAGCGGCAAGGCCATCGTCCAGGGGGTGGAAGGCAACCTGTTTGTCAGCTTGCGTGAGGATCTGGACTGGAACACCAACCTGACCTACATGATCGAAAGCAAGGACAAGGAAACCGGCGACCCGCTGAGCATCATTCCCAAGTACACCGTCAACACCATGCTCGACTGGTACGCCACCGAAAAACTGTCGTTACAGGTCAGCGGGACTTACTACGGCAAGCAGGAAGCGCCCAAGCGCAACAACCGCGCCAATGAAGCACTGGACAAGTCGGTGCAGCAGCCCGTCGATCCTTATGGTCTGGTGGGCTTGAGCAGCGGCTATGAGTTCAACAAAAACTTCAGTGTGCGGGTGGGCATCAACAACCTGTTCGACAAGCAACTGTACCGCAAGGGCAACTCGGACGAGGCGGGCGCGCAAACCTACAACGAGGCAGGCCGTGCGTACTTTGCGTCTGTGACCAGTTCGTTCTGACAACACCGCGGCCCATGCAGGCGCGACATCCGTGAAAACGGGTGTCGCGCCGTTGTCGCATCTGGCGCAGGCAAAAACCGGAGCTCGATAGAGGATTGAACACATGAAACTTGCAACGTCGGCCTGGGCGCCGATCGTGTCTCGCACACTGGCAGCACTGGTCGGTGGTTATGTCTTTACCTATGCCTTTACTGCGGCATTGGCGCGGCTGCTGCCGCTGGACAATGTAGACGCGATGATCGTCGCCAGCCTGCTGTCGTTTGTGATCTACACCTTCGCCATTTTGTGGGCATTTGCTGCCCGCCACCAGTGGTCGGCCTGGATGGGCGCGGTGCTTGCCGTGCCCCTGGCCGCCATCGGTTTTTGGCCGCAACTGCTGGAGCGACTGGGATGAAACAGACCCTGACCCAATCCATGGCCTGGCTGCACACCTGGGGTGGCCTGATCGTCGGCTGGTTGTTGTTCGTGATCTTTTTGACCGGCAGCCTGGCCGTGTTCGATCAGGAGATCGACAACTGGATGACCCCCGAGCTGCCGGCCCACCACCTGACCGATGAGCAGGCAGCGCAACGCGCACTGAGCTACTTGCAGACGCACAAGGCTGACGCAAAACAGTGGGGTATCAGCCTGCCCTATGAGCGCTCGCCGCAATTGCAGGCCTCCACCGGCGGGCGCCGTGATGGCGTGTCGGTGACCCTGGACCCGGATACCGGCGAGGTGATGCCGGTTCGCGAAACGGTAGGAGGGCGGTTTTTCTTTCTGTTCCACTTCACCCTGCACATGCCGCGCATGATCGGCATTTACCTGGTGGGTGCGCTGGCCATGGGCATGCTCGCGGCTTTGGTCAGCGGCATCGTGATCCACAAGAAGTTCTTCAAGGAATTCTTCACCTTTCGTCCCGCCAAAGGCCAGCGCTCGTGGCTTGACGCGCACAACGCCAGTGCCGTGCTGTTGCTGCCTTTTCACTTGATGATCACCTACACCGGGCTGGCGATTTTTCTGGTGATCTATATGCCGGCGGCAATGGATGCATTGTTCGATGGTGACCGCGAGGCCTTTTTCAAGGCGCAGGACAAGGCGCCGGCCAGCGTTGCCGTACAGCGCCCGGCAACCGCAGAGCCTGCACCGCTGGTGGCCCTGGGGCCGTTGCTGAGCCAGGCCCGGGCTGTCATGGGGCCGTTGGGCGGGATCAGCATCAGCAACCCCGGCATGAGCAATGCCGAAATCCAGATTCGTCCGATCCTGGGCAATCGCATTGCCCTGACCAAGGGCCAGGGCATGCGCTTTGACGGCGTCACCGGCGAGCAATTGGCCGGCCCCACAGAGATGCGCCCCACGGTGCTGACCCATCGGGTGATTTCCGGGCTGCACTTTGCCCAGTTCGGCGGTTACCCCATGCGCTGGCTGTACTTTATTTGCGGGCTGATCAGCAGCGCCATGATCGCCAGCGGGCTGGTGCTGTTCACGGTCAAGCGGCGGCGCAAGTACGCCAGTGAAGGTCGGGTTGCCCAGGTGCTCTACCGTCTGGTCGAAGCGATTAACGTCACCGTTATGGCGGGCTTGAGCCTGGCCTGCATCAGCCTGTTGTGGGGCAACCGGCTGTTGCCGTCGGGGATGACCGAACGGGCGGATGCTGAATTGAATGTGTTCTTTGGCATGTGGGCGTTGAGCTTTGCCCATGCCTTGCTGCGCCCGCGCATGCAGGCCTGGCGCGAGCAACTCGGGTTGGCGGGAGGGTTGTGCCTGGCCTTGCCGTTGTTGAGTGTCTTCACCGTCAACCGGCCTTGGGCACTGCACAGCAGCATGGGCGTCGAGCTGACTGCTATGGCCCTGGGCGCTTTGTTGCTGTGGGCCTGCTGGAAAGTCTCGCAACCGGCGGTTGAGCGGGTGCCACGTAAAAAGACCGCCGTCATGGCCGAGGTAAATTGAGATGCTGGCTGATTATTTTGCTGCACTGGCGTTCGCTTACATCGGCATGCTTACCTTGTGCCAGGGGTTGGAGCGTCATTACAAACAGGTGTGGGGAAAGCCGCCTGCGGCCCGCTTGCGCCGTGTGCTACGGGTTGCCGGTTGGCTAAGCCTGGGGCTGAGTTTCTGGTTTTGCGGGTTGGCCTGGGGCTGGGCGATGGGGCCGGTGGGCTGGTTTGGCATGATCTCGTTGAGCGGTTTTAGCCTGCTGATGCTGTTGCCGTATCGGCCGCGACTGGCCGTGTGGCTGCCAATGGGCTTTGTGCCGGTTTGGGCGGTGATCGCAACCTTGCACTGATCGTTGTGGGAGCGGGCCTGCCCGCGATTTGGACAACGCGGTCTGCCAGGCAAACCGCAGTGATGCCATCGCGAGCAAGCCCGCTCCCACAGGTGAGAAGGTGGTTAGCGCTTGACCCACCGATTGGCCATCCAGTCCAGGCCACTGCACAACACAAAGTACACCAGCGCCACAAACAGGAAGATTTCCGTCGGGTGCACCATCACCCGGTTGCTGATCTGGGTGGCAACAAACGACAGCTCGCCGACCCCGATCACGTACGCCAGCGAGGTGTCCTTGATCAGTGAAATCCATTGGTTGAGGAAGGAGGGCAGCATCATCGGCAGGGCCTGCGGCAGAATGATCAGACGCAACACTTGCCAGCTACCCAGGCCGAGAGCCTTGCCCGCCGCCCATTGCCCGGCCGGCAGGCTGCTGATCCCGGCATACACCGAGTGGGCCAGGTACGCACCGCCGATCAACGACAGCGCACACACCACGGTGGCCAGCGCGGGTACATCGACCTTGAACAGGATGGGCAGCAGGAAGTAACTCCAGAAAATCAGCATCACCACCGGAATTGCCCGCAAAAAGCCCAGCACACCCAACAACAGCCAGCGCACCTTGCCGCGAATCATCACCAGGGCAATGCCCAGCACCAGCCCCAGCAGTGCCGAGATGATCCCCGACAACAGGCTGAGCAGCAGCGTCAGTGCTGCACCGCCCAAAGGTCCGTTGGGCCAGGCACCGAGCATGAAATACGAAAAGTTGTCGCTGATAACCGAAAAATCCATGACTTACACCACTCCCTGGCGATACCACTTGCTGCGTGCAATCAATTGGCCAAGTACTTCGAGCAAGGCAATGCTGGCCACATACAGCAGAGTGGCAAAACCGAAGGCCTGAAAGGTCTTGAAGGTTTCGGTCTCGACCTGACGCGAGGCGTAGGACAGCTCGGCCAAGCCAATGGCCATGGTCAGAGACGAGTTTTTCAGGGCGTTCATATACTGGCCCAGCAACGGTCCCAACGCCGTGCGCAGCGCCTGCGGGAACACGATATAGCGCCACACCTGTGCCGGCCTCAAGCCCAGCGCCAGACCTGCCGCCCGTTGTTCCACCCGCACCGAACTGACACCGGCGCGAAACTCCTCGCAAATAAAAGCGGCGGTGTAGAGCATCAGCCCCCAGAACCCGGCGAGAAACTCAAACGACGGCCAGTCAACTTCAAACAGCCCCAGTGACAGGCTGCGCGGCTGGTTGAGCCACATCACCAGCCCTTCGGGCAGCATGGCCGTGACCCCGAAGTACCAGAAAAACAGCTGCACCAGCAGTGGTGTGTTGCGAAACAGGGCCAGGTAGGCCCGTGCCGGCCACGACCACACACGCAAAGGCGAGATGCGTGCCAGGCACAGCAAAAACCCCAGCCCGGTAGCCACCAGGCAGGTCAGCAGGGAAAGGATCAGGGTGAGGACAAAACCATCGAGCAACCAGTGCAGGTATTGCGGGGCAAGCAGTTCACCGAACATAGAAACAGCGTCCATCCAGAAACGAGCAAACCCGTCCGGTTGACCGTGACGGGCTGAAGGAGACAGGAACTGTGGGAGCGAGCCTGCTCGCGAAAAGTCTTCGCGAGCAGGCTCGCTCCCACAGAGGCAGTGGCTTAGCTCTTGTCGCCAATCTTGTACAGGCGGGTCAGCGGGGTCTTGGTGGTCGGGCCGAACCAGGCGTCATAAATGCCCTGGGCCTTGCCCTGGGCTTCGAGGTCGGTGAGGGTCTGGTTAACCACCTCGGTCAGGCGCGCTTCGCCTTTAGGAATACCGACACCGATCAGGTCATTGGAAATGGTGAACGGCGGCACTTCGTACTTGTCCTTGTCCGGCACATTGGCCAGCAGGCCGATCAGCTTCGGGCCGTCCTGGGTGATGGCCTGGACGTTGCCGTTGCGCAGGGCAGTGAAGGCGAACGGGGTGTCATCGTAGGCCACCACTTTGGCACCGGGGAATTTCTCGCGCAGCACGCCTTCATTGACCGTGCCCTTGTCCACCCCTACGCGCCATTTGTTCAGCTCCTCGGGGGATGTGAGGGTGCCTTTCTTGACGATAAATTGCTGGCCCGAAGCAAAGTACGGAATGCTGAAATTCACCTGCTCGGCGCGCTCGGGGGTGATGGTGAAGTTGGCCAGTACCAGGTCCACCTTGTTGGCCACCAGCAGCGGTACGCGGTTGGCCGGGTTGGTTGGCTGCAACTGCAACTTCACGCCCAGCTTGTCGGCGATGGCCTTGGCGTAGTCGACGTCGAGGCCTTCGATCTGCTTGCTGTTGGCATCGACAAAACCAAAGGGCGGGTTGCTGTCGAAGGACGCCACGCGCAGCACACCGGATTTTTTGATGTCATCCAGACGATCGGCGTGGGCCAGGCCAGACAGGACAGCCAGGGTCAGGGCGGTGAGGGCAGTGAATTTTTTCATTTCGTTCTCATCATGAGTTGGAAGAGTTATGACGAGAGTCTTGCAGGAAAATTAGCTTTTAAAAAAGAATATAAAATGATTTATATATTCATTTTAGGAATAACAAAGAGCATGTCTTTACCGCACGCGACTCATCGCCATCACACTGGCTAATATGATGGCTGCGCCGGCCATCACCCCCATCGACACGGTGCTGCCCAACACGACGGCCGCCATCACCATTGCCACCGGCGGGATCAAATACATGACTCCTACTACGCGACTGACCTCGGCGCGGGCCAACACAAAGGCCCAGAACAGATAGGCCAGGGCGCTGGGGAAAATCCCCAGCAGCAACACCGCCCCGTTCACCCGGGCCGGCGCATTCAAGACTGCATCCACGAGCCCCGGCGCGTATACACCCAGCAGCAAGGTCCCGCTCCAGATCGTGTAGCACACCAGAGTCAAAGGGCTGTAGCGGTTGGAGTAATGTTTTTGCAGGGCGAAATAGACGCTCCAGGAAAACGCCGCGAGCAAAACCAGCAAGCCCTGGGGCCTGAACCCTGCGATGCCTTTATCGCTGATCACCACCACCAACGCGCCCAGAAACCCCACAGCCACCCATAACCAGCGCCAGCCGCTGACAGTTTCTTTCAAAAACACCCGTGCGATCAGGGTGCTGAACAGTGGCGCGGATTGTGCCAACACGCTGGACGCGCCGGGGCTGATCCAGCGCTGGCCGAAATTGAGCGCCACGTGATGCAGCACAATGGCGAAAAAGCCCAGCACGATCAGCCAGGGCACATCCCTGAGCCGGGGCAGGCCAATGCGCAACACCAGCGCAACAGCCGCCATAAAGACCGAGGCAATCAAAAACCGCAGCAACGCCAGATGCCCCGGAGAATAATCCTGCAGGCCGATGTTTATCCCGATCGGTGAATAGGCCCAGCACAGTACGACAGCGGCCAGGGCTGCGATTATTTGCTTCCTTGTGTGCGAACACTTCAAATGTTTATTTCCAACGTCTTAGCGTCTTCAATAGCTCGTGCTATTCCGTTCCAGTAGTTTTCTGTGATGTCGAGAAAGCGTTTGAAGCCAATGGTTAGTTCGGCCAAATCAGCTTCGTTGCTGCACTCAAGCGCTGCTGCTATTAGTGACTGAACTTTATGCTCTTTTTCAGCTTCTCCAATATGGATGTAAAAATATTCACACCACTCGTGGAATTCATCATTGTTGGAATACAAGTTTTGATAATTTCGTGCGCCCTCGTATAAACGTGTCAGCATTGAATACGCAAGCCACTCTTGGGCAAGCAGTGCTCCTAGAGCATGACTTGACGGTCGTCCTTGCTCAGCGGGTGCATACAGTGCTTCCTGCTCTGCAATAAAGAGATGTGTTGAGGGTAAGACCTCTCCCGCCTCTAACTCGTCCAAGGTGTATTTTCTTCCGGCTAGACGACTTAACAGGTCAAGTAAGTACTTTTCTAAAAGCACACTGTGTGCTTTTTTTGCATCGCCGTTGCCTAACTCAGAGTATAGGTTTTTGACGATTTCTGCTCTTGCTGAAATGTGCTTTGCATGTAAAAAAGAAAGCGCGACCATCAAGGCTGTACGACATGTCCTGGCCCAATAATTTTGCGCAAATATTTCTACCTCCCGGAGCTTCATTGGAGAGCCTAACCAGCGTTGATAGAATGCGTTGTTCAGCGCGCCATGGTCAAAGACGGAATGTGCCAATGCTTCAATAACTGCCTCTTTAGTGTCCACGCTGTCCACTCCATTATGGTTTTTATTTTTTGGGGGTCACTGTCTTGATTCAGCAAAGCTATTTACAGACCTCAAATTTTGTCAGTTTATTAATTCATGACAAGTGATATATAAAGATTTCTGTAATCATCAGGAGTGAACCATGGAGCTTAGCCAGTTGCGTATGGTCAAGTCGGTGGCAGAGTGCGGCAGCATCGCGCTGGCGGCTCAGCAACTGCATTGCGTGCCGTCGAATATCACCACCCGGATCAAACAGCTGGAGAGTGAGCTGGGCACCGCGTTGTTTACCCGTGCGGGCCGGGGGTTGTGCATCAGCCCGGCGGGCCAGGTGTTTGTCGGCTATTGCGAGCAGATCCTGGCGCTGGTCGACCAGGCCCGGCGTGCCGTGCAGCCCCATGCCGTGCCTGCGGGCAAGCTGCGTATCGGCGCGATTGAGTCCTGTGCCACAGGGCGGTTGCCGCCGATGCTGGCCGAGTTCCATCAGCGCTATCCGCATGTGACCCTGGAACTGGTCACTGGGCAATGGCGGCAACTGATCGATGATGTGCAGCACCACCGGCTCGACGGCGCCGTGATTGCAGGGGGCATCGATCAGCCAAAACTTACAAAAACCCCGCTTTATCACGAGCCCCTGATAGTGATTGCCAGCCCGGCACTCGCACCGCTTACGGGTCTTGGGGATATGCATCAACACACGGTGTTCGCCTGGCCACCCGGTTGCCCGTACCGCGCCGTATTGGCGCGAGGGTTGGCGGTGCAGGGGCTTGAAGTCAACTGGGTCGATTACGCCAGTTGGGGCAGTATTATTGGTTGCGTCAGGGCGGGTGCGGGTCTGGCGTTGGTGCCTGAAGGGCTACTTGAGCATTTTGGCGTTTGCGTTCAGTTGGCACGCTACCGATTTGCCGAACTGGAGCCGGTCCCTAACCAGTTTTACTGGCACAGTGAAACCGGCCATCACAGTGCCCGGGAGGCGTTTGCCGAGTTGTTGGCGGAGCTTGTAGACCCTGCCGACACCTTGTAGCCGCTGACGAGGATCGCAGCCTCGCTCCGCTCGTCAGCGGCTACACCGCATCGGCAAGCGCTGTTTCCCGCGCTTTCAAGCTGCTGGCCTGCAGCAGTTCCCGGGTATAGGGGTGTTGCGGGTTGTCGAAGATGGACTGCGCATCCCCTTGTTCCACCACCTTGCCGTCCTTGATCACGATCATGTCGTGGGCCAGGGCATGCACCACCGCCAGGTCGTGGCTGATAAACAGGTAGGTCAGGCCATGCCGGGCCTGGAGGTCGCGCAGCAGGTCGACCACCTGTTTTTGCACCGTGCGGTCCAGGGCCGAGGTGGGTTCGTCGAGCAGTATCAGCTCCGGCTCCATGACCAGCGCCCTGGCAATGGAGATGCGCTGGCGCTGCCCGCCCGAGAACTCATGGGGGTAGCGATGACGGCTTTGCGGGTCCAGGCCCACTTCCTGCAAGACCCGGATCACCGCCGCCTCGCGCTCTTGCTCAGTGCCAATGTCATGGGCCAGCAAGCCTTCGCTGATGATCTGCTGCACCGACATGCGCGGGCTCAGGCTGCCAAACGGGTCCTGGAACACCACCTGCATTTGCCGGCGCAACGGGCGCAACAGGTTCTGGCTGAGGATGTTCAGTTGTTTATTACCGAAGCGGATTTCGCCCTCTGAGTCCACCAGCCGCAAAATAGCCTGGCCAAGGGTCGATTTGCCCGAGCCGGACTCGCCGACGATGCCCAGGGTGCGGCCTTTTTTCAGTTCAAAACTGACCCCATCCACCGCCTTGATAAAGTGTCGCTCGCGGCTGAACAGCGGTTTGGGCAGGGGGAACCAGACTTTCAGGTTGTCCACTTGCAGCAGGTTGTGACGGTGCTCTCCCGGTACCGGTCGGCCACTGGGCTCGGCTTCGATCAGCATGCGGCTGTAGGGGTGCTTCGGCTCGTTGAACAGGGCCTCGCAACTGGCCTGCTCGACTATCTCGCCACCGCGCATCACGCACACGCGCTGGGCAATCTTGCGCACCAGATTGAGGTCGTGGCTGATCAGCAACAACGACATGCCCAGGCGCTGTTGCAGGTCGATCAGCAGTTCGAGGATTTTTTGCTGCACCGTCACATCCAGCGCCGTGGTCGGCTCATCGGCGATCAGCAGTTCCGGCTCATTGGCCAGGGCCATGGCGATCATCACCCGCTGGCGCTGCCCGCCAGACAGTTGGTGCGGATAGGCATTGAGGCGCTTGGCCGGTTCGCGGATGCCCACCAGTTCCAGCAGCTCCAGGGTGCGTTGCCGCGCAGCGCGGGTTTTCAGGCCCTTGTGGGTGATAAGGATTTCACTGATCTGTTTTTGCACGGTGTGCAACGGGTTGAGCGAGGTCATCGGCTCCTGGAAGATCATCGCAATGCGGTTGCCGCGCAAGCTGCGCAACTGGGCTTCGCTGGCATGCACCAGATCGACACCGTCGTAGCGGATGCTGCCTTGGGTCTCGACAGCCTTGCCGGGCAGCAGGCGCAGGATCGAGTGCGCGGTCACCGACTTGCCCGAGCCCGACTCGCCCACCAGCGCCATACACTCGCCACGGCGGATATCGAGGTTGATGCCGTGAACCACTTCTGCCCCGGCAAAGCTGACGCGCAAGTCGCGGATTTCTATCAGTGTGTTGGTCATGTCAATTCTCAGGTCCGGGGATCGAAGGCGTCGCGGCAGGCTTCGCCGATAAACACCAGCAGCGACAGGATCAGCGCCAGCGCACAGAACGCGGTCAGGCCCAGCCACGGCGCCTGCAGATTGTGTTTGGCCTGGCCGATCAGTTCGCCCAGCGATGCGCTGCCCGGGGGCATGCCAAAGCCGAGAAAGTCCAGGGCGGTGAGGGTGGCAATGGCACCGGTCAGGATAAACGGCAGGTAGGTCAGGGTGGAGGTCATGGCGTTGGGCAGGATATGCCGGCGCATCAGTGCGCCGTCAGTCAGGCCCAGGGCCCGCGCAGCCTTGACGTACTCCAGGCTGCGCCCGCGCAAGAACTCGGCGCGCACCACATCCACCAGGGCCAGCCAGCTGAACAGCGCCATGATGCCCAGCAACCACCAGAAACTCGGAGCGACAAAGCCGGACAAAATGATCAGCAGGTACAGCACCGGTAACCCGGCCCAGATTTCCTGCACGCGCTGGCCAAGCAGGTCGACCAGGCCTCCGTAGAAGCCTTGCAGGGCACCGGCGGTAATGCCCACCACGGTGCTGATGGCGGTCAGGATCAAGGCAAAGAGGATGGAAATCCGTGCGCCGAAGATCACGCGGGCCAGTACATCCCGGGCCTGATCGTCAGTGCCCAGCCAGTTGGTGGCGCTCGGTGGGCTGGGTGAGGGCTCCTGGAGGTCGTAGTTGACGGTGTCGTAGCTGAACGGAATCGGCGCGAAGAGCATCCAGCCGCCCTGATCGGCAATCAGCTTGCGTACGTAGTCGCTGCGGTAGTCGGGTTCAAAGGGCAACTCGCCGCCGAAATCGGTTTCGAGGTGACTGCTGACAATCGGAAAGTACCAGCTGTCCTTGTAGTGAATCGCCAGGGGCTTGTCGTTGGCAATCAGTTCACCGCCCAGACATACCACGAACAGCCCGATAAAAATCCACAGTGACCACCAGCCACGGCGGTTGGCCTTGAAATGTTTGAGGCGGCGACGGCCAAGAGGAGAGAGGTTGAACATCAGGCAGTCCTCGCCGAGAAATCAATACGGGGATCGAGCAGGGTGTAGCACAGGTCGCCGATCAGCTTGATCAGCAGGCCGAACAGGGTGAACAGAAACAGGGTGCCAAACACCACCGGGTAGTCCCGTGATACCGCTGCTTCGTAGCTCATGCGGCCGATGCCGTCGAGGTTGAAGATGGTTTCAATCAGCAGGGAGCCAGCAAAGAACACCTCGATCAACGCCTGGGGAATCCCGGCTACCACCAGCAGCATGGCGTTGCGCATCACATGGCCGTAAAGCACGCGGCGCTCGGTCAGGCCTTTGGCCCGCGCGGTAACCACATACTGTCGGCTGATTTCGTTGAGAAAGCTGTTTTTGGTGAGGATGGTCAGGGTGGCAAAACCGCCGATCACCAGCGCCGACACGGGCAGTACCATATGCCACAGATAATCGCCGATCTTGCCGAAGAAACTCAGGCTGTCGAAGTTGTCCGAGACGATGCCCTGCACCGGGAACCAGCTGACATAACTGCCGCCGGCAAACACCACGATCAACAGAATGGCGAACAGAAAGGCGGGCATGGCGTAGCCGATGATGATCGCCGTGCTGGTCCATACATCGAAGGCGCTGCCGTTGTGTATGGCCTTGCGGATGCCCAGCGGAATGGAAATCAGGTAGGTGATCAGCGTCGCCCACAGGCCCAGCGAGATGGATACCGGCAGCTTCTCCACGATCAGGTCAGTGACCTTGGCCCCGCGAAAAAAACTGGTGCCGAAGTCCAGTTGCGCGTAGTTCTTGAGCATCAGCCAGAGACGCTCGTGCATGGGTTTGTCGAAGCCGTAATGCTTGGTGATTTCTTCGATCAATGCCGGGTCAAGGCCGCGACTGCTACGGCTGGCCCCGCCGGCGGCCGCGGCCAT